>JBKJNG010000388.1:0-3436 GCA_046596065.1 Phnomibacter sp.
ATTTTCTTTACTCTTGTTGCAATGTCGCTCATGGTATATAGTTTTTTACGGGGCAAAAATATACTTTTTGATAAACAAACAAAATCGGGGTGCAATATGGGTACAAATAACTGGTCAAAAAGGGCATTTCAGCCTTTAAATCAAATTATTAGCCGGCGGCAATCCCGAAATCCAGTAAATTCGTCCTTACTTTTTAAGCCAGCTGGCCTACATTTTGCTTCACACCTACCTACATCAATGCGCTTTTCGGGCATTATTTATTTTTTACCAGCACTTAAAAAATGTTTTTTTCCCAAAAGCCATAATTAATACTTAAAGTAAATCAACCTATGGCGGTAACTGAGAAAAACAGTTACAGGAACCAAAAAAAGAAAATTTTGAAAGCAATTATACCAGTGGCCGGGGCCGGAACCAAATTACGGCCTCACACTTATACGCAACCAAAAGCGCTGATTCCAATAGCTGGTAAAACTATTCTAAGCTTTATTGTTGATCAATTAGAAGAAGCCGGTATTACAGAATACATTTTTATTGTTGGGTACCTGGGCGAAAAAATACATGACTATGTAAAGAATGCTTATCCGCATTTAACAACCCACTTTGTTTATCAGAATGAAAGACATGGTACAGGGCATGCACTAAGGCTTACCCAAAGCCTGGTACAGGAAGATGAAGTAATGGTAGTGCTGGGTGACACTATTTGCGAATATGACGTAAAGGAAGTGGTCTACAGCCCGACAAGTATGCTGGGCATTAAAAAGGTGGATGATCCCAGGAATTTTGGCGTAGCAGAAATAAATGAAAGAGAAATGGTTGAAAGAGTGGTTGAAAAACCAGCAATCCCAAAAAGCAATATGGCCCTGGTTGGTTTGTATAAAATAAAGGAAACCAAATTGCTGTTCGAATGCCTGAACCAGCTTTTTTCGGATGAAATAAAAACTAACGGAGAATATAACCTGACTGATGCGCTGCAATGCATGATTCAGAAAGGTGCCCGTTTCACTTCTTTTAAAGTAAGAAACTGGTTTGATTGCGGCAAGAAAGAAACTTTGCTGGAAAGTAACGCAACCCTCTTAAAAAAATTTGGCGGCTCTACCAGTGCAATCGATCATCCTTACGAGAACACTATTATAATTGAACCAGTTAGCATTGCCGCGGGTTGCAGTATCCGCAATTGTATTATTGGCCCGCATGTTGCCATCGGCAGTAATACGTCTGTTCAATATTCTATAGTACGGGACAGCATTATTGGCTCTTACACCAGCCTGCACGAAGTTGTTTTAGATAACTCTTTAATTGGTAGCGATGCTTCGGTAAAAGGCTTAAGCCGAAGCCTTAATATTGGCGACAATACGGAAATTGATTTTGGTTGATTTTTTACTGGTATAAGATTTTAGATGGATGGTGGCTGAAACTTTTTCAGTTTATCTTTCTTAAAACAATGCACTTTGATACCTCTTTCAGACGATAACAGTGGCCACACTATCAGGCCCTATGTTAATTACCTGCTTATTATCCTGAATATTTTTGTTTTTATTTATTTCCAGGGCTTTGGTTCTAATGCTGCTTTTACCAATGGCTATAGTACAGTGCCGGCCGAAATATTAACAGGCAGGGATATTGTTACCGAAGGCCAAACTATTATTGATGCTTACACCGGCCAGCAATATGAGATTCCGGGCCTTATGCCGACACTTATCCCGGTTTGGCTTACACTTTTTACCAGTATGTTTATGCATGGCGGCCTAGCCCACCTTGGTGGCAATATGCTGTACCTGTGGATTTTTGGGGATAATATCGAAAATAGACTTGGTCATACCCGCTACCTGTTATTTTATCTTTTAACTGGTGTAATAGCGTCGTTAAGCCATGTATTCGCCACTTTTTTTACAGGTCAAAATTCACTAATTCCCAGCCTTGGGGCCTCAGGCGCTATTTCCGGAGTGCTTGGCGCTTATATCATTTTATTTCCTTTTCAGAAAGTGCGGGTATTGGTATTTGTGTTTTTAATCAGGGTGCCTGCCTTACTCGCATTGGGGTTCTGGATTTTTTTCCAGGTTGTGAGCGGCCTTGGCGTACTCGGTGGCGAAAGCGATGGTGTAGCGTACGCTGCCCATATTGGAGGTTTTTTAGCTGGCCTGATGCTGATTAAAGTTTTTGACAAGAAAGCAGCAAAAGCAACAACAAGTATTTTCAGCCGGTTCTAAATAATAACCCAGATTCAACCTCCTAACATTCTCCAAATGATCATTGACCCAATGACCTGACTTAATTGACTCAATCCTCATCCATGCCTTTTGAAAACGCAATCACAAAACTTTTCGGAATTCGATATCCTATTATCCAGGCAGGTATGATTTGGACCAGCGGCTGGCGCCTGGCAAGCGCAGTATGTAATGCCGGTGGGCTTGGTATAATTGGAAGCGGTTCAATGTACCCTGAAGTTTTACAGGAACATATTGTAAAATGCAAAGCTGCCACCCATGAACCTTTTGCCGTTAACGTGCCCTTGCTTTATCCTGGTATAGACAAGCATATAGCTATTATTATAGCGGAAAAAGTGCCCGTTGTTTTTACTTCAGCAGGCAATCCAAAAACCTGGACAGGCATTTTAAAAGAGCATGGCATTAAAGTGGTTCACGTAGTAAGCAGCAGCAAGTTTGCGGTAAAAGCGCAGGAGGCCGGTTGTGATGCTATTGTTGCCGAGGGCTTTGAAGCAGGCGGCCACAATGGAAGAGAAGAAACAACTACCATGGTGTTAATTCCCGCAGTTGTTAGTGCTGTCTGCATACCTGTAATTGCCGCCGGTGGCATTGGAACTGGCGCTCAAATGGCTGCGGCCTTTGCCCTTGGGGCGAACGGGGTACAGGTTGGGTCAAGGTTTGTAGCCAGTGAAGAGGCCTCGGTTCATCCCAATTTTAAAAAAGCTGTAATTAACAGTTCTGAAGGCGATACACAGCTTTCCTTAAAGCAATTAGCCCCTGTAAGATTGCTGAATAACAAGTTCTACCAGATGGTAAAGGAGGCTGAGTTACAGGGCGCTTCAAAAGAAACCCTTGCCGCTTTGTTAGGCCGGGGGCGTTCAAAAAAAGGTATGTTTGAAGGCGACCTTGATGAAGGTGAACTGGAAATTGGGCAGGTAAGCGCTTTACTTAATGACATATTACCAGCCTCACAAATCGTTAAAAGTTTATGGGATGAATTCCAGGATATCTGTTTACAACTTCAGGCCTACACGTAACAGGATTAACTGCGTGTTTTTTAATGAAAACTTGTGGTATATTTTTACAGCTATAAATAAATGAACACAAGGAGATTAGACTTGCCCATAAGAAACGGGTTCGAATTCCATAATGTATGATGCACAGGGGCTCCTTTCTCCACATGTGGAGAAGGGTCGGGGATGAGGTCATTTTCTCATAGCCCATTTTCCCAA
>JBKJNG010000432.1:0-3181 GCA_046596065.1 Phnomibacter sp.
ATTTACGCCTGGATTTTTCTTTGGAAGATGGACTGGGGCTTGTGCGATATGAAAGAATCATAACACCTGCTTTAATGGAAGCTTTTCACGAATCGATATTACCGGCCGCTGCCAAAGCGAAAGATGATTTATTGTACGTAACGCTATGGACAATTATTGTGAAAGAGAAGAAAAGGATGGTTGGCGATATGTGTTTTAAAGGCGGACCAAATGAAGCTGGCGAAATTGAAATCGGCTACGGTACTTATCCTGATTTTTTTAGCAATGGTTTTATGACAGAAGCTGTAGGTGCAATTATCAAATGGGCTTTTCAAGAACCCGGCGTAAATTATATTGTTGCAGAAACGGATGATGACAATTTTGCATCGCATAAAATCCTGCTCAGGAATAATTTTATACAGCAAAAGCAAATTGATAAAATGCTTCGGTGGCGGCTGGATATTTTGAGCACTAAGCTGTAAATGCTAGTATTGGTCATTTCATTTTTCCTGTCAATACTCTTCAAATAATGAAACGTATCCACTCAATTGATGTAACAAGAGGTTTTGTAATGATCATTATGGCCTTGGACCATGTACGTGATTACCTGCATGTTAATTCCATTACACAAAACCCCGTAAACCTTGACACCACTACGCCAGCGTTGTTTTTTACAAGATGGATCACACATATTTGCGCACCAACCTTTGTTTTCCTGGCCGGCACGTCTGCATTTATTTCCTATAAAAAAAATGACGATGCTGGCAAAACAAGAAAGTTTTTATTGACCCGAGGCGCCTGGCTGATCTTACTTGAATTTAGCCTAATGAATTTAATACTATGGTTTGATGTGAAGTATCGAACCCTAATTTTTGAAGTGATAGGAACGATCGGTTTTGGTTTAATCATACTTTCCTTTTTGTTGAAGTTATCCTGGAAAACCATTGGTACTATTGGTATTTGTATTATCGTATTACATGGCCTGTTACCACTCATTCCAGTAAGTGATGGTTCAATTATCAAAAGAATATTATCTCCACTTTTTTCTCCTGGTGCACTAATACTAAAACCCAATTTTATGTTTATCATGACCTACCCTCCAATCCCCTGGCTGGGTATAATGCTTGCGGGTTTTGCTGCAGGAAAATTGTTTGAATATGAATCATCAAAAAGAAAAAAAATATTCCTGCAATTTGGACTGACATCATTAATACTTTTTGTTGTCATTCGTTTTATCAATATCTATGGCGATCCTGTTCCGTGGTCGCAGCAAAAAAACAGTGTGTATACTTTTCTTTCTTTTATGAATATCAGCAAGTATCCTCCCTCGTTAGTTTTTTGCCTCGCTACGCTTGGTATTACATGTATGCTCTTGTCTATTTCAGAACGCTTCGACAATAAAATAACCAGGCTGATATCCATCTTCGGCAGTGTTCCGCTCTTCTATTTTATGCTGCATCTTTTTGTAATTCATACCATTATGCTGGCCATGGTTTTTATACAAGGCTACCATTGGAACGACCTGCTGTTTACTAATTTTAACCTGGGCCGGCCAACAGGAAAAAGTGGTGTATCGCTAAAATGGATTTATGTTATTTGGATTTGTGTTGTTGTAACTATGTACCCGTTGTGCAAATGGTATAGCAACTACAAATTAATGCACAAGGAAAAAAAATGGCTACGGTACTTTTAGAAACATAACTGCCTTGATAAGTGTGTAGTAAGTTTGTATCTAATAATTAAACATGATCCTGTTTTTCGTCATAATTCTTATAATTGCACTTATCATTTTTTTCTTGGTAAGACAACCAAAATTTGGAAAATTACCTTCGGGTGAGCGTTTGCAAACGATTAAAAATTCGCCCAATTATAAAAATGGCGCTTTCCAAAACCTGAGTAATACGCCTGCCCTGACAGAAGGTACCAGTTATTACCAGGTGCTGAAGGAATTTATATTCTCTGATAAGTCAAAAACAAAGCCAAAACAGAAAATCCCTTCTGCAAAAACCGACTTGTTGCACCTGGATATAAACCAGGATATACTTGTATGGTTTGGTCATTCATCTTACTATATGCAGGTGGATGGGAAACGTATATTGGTTGATCCGGTACTCAGCGGTTCCGCTTCTCCGTTACCAAATGGAACCAAAGCTTTTGCAGGTTCCGATATTTATTCAACCGATGATATCCCTGCAATAGATTTTCTTTTTATAACGCATGATCACTGGGATCATCTTGATTATAAAACAGTTGTTAAACTGCGTGAAAAAACAGGCCTTGTAATTTGCGGACTAGGTACTGCTGCCCATCTTGAACACTGGGGCTATGATATAAAACGTATTATTGAAAAAGACTGGAACGAATCGTTTGAGATTGACAATGGGTTTAACGCACATACCGTTCCTGCCAGGCATTTTTCAGGTAGAAGTTTTTGGCGTAATAAATCCATTTGGACGTCTTTTGTTTTACAAACACCAAACTATAAAATATTTATTGGGGGCGATAGTGGTTACGATACACATTCTAAAGAATTAGGTAAAAAATTCGGGCCATTTGATCTTGCCATTTTGGAAAATGGCCAGTATGACAAAAGCTGGAAATACATACACATGATGCCTGAAGAAGTTTTATTGGCTGCTAAAGAATTAGGCGCAAAAAAATTATTACCCGTGCATTCATCAAAGTTTCATTTAGCGCTTCACGATTGGGATGAACCATTGAAAAAAATTACCTCCGTTGACAATCAAACCGGCGTAAAAATTATAACACCGATGATTGGTGAAGCAGTGAATATCGACGACGATTCGCAAGTGTTTAAAAAATGGTGGGAAGATGGAAGTTGAAAGAGCAAATAATAAAGTATTAATCGGTTTCCTGTGCGGTGCGGGCGCAACACCATTCATCCTGAAATTCTTCTTAGCAAAATAGGCCGATATAGACCGTATAAAACTTGCAACGACACCAACACACCGACGAATAGTTTAAAGCTCTTTACTGCCCCTTTTAAAAGGCTACTGACTTGTTATTCTTAATGGATGCGCCTGCTTTTCTGCACCTGTACAAGCACTCAATGCAACCAATTGCAATTATCGCTGTACTTTGTAGCAAATTTTATTTATGCAGAGAACTGCTTACACCGTTATTGTGCTCATTCTTTCAGCTGCTGCAGCGAGTGCGCAAAATGTAGGTATCGGAACAAATT
>JBKJNG010000490.1:0-3054 GCA_046596065.1 Phnomibacter sp.
GTTTAACGATCCTGAACTGCAAAAATTAATTGGCAAAAAAGTTACAGCAACTGGTGTAATTGATGACTACCAATTTATTGCTACAGAAATAAAGGAGGTGGAATAGTGAGTGGTAAATGGTGAGTGGTGAGTAATGAGTCCTCCAGGTTGTTGGATTATTTTTGGAAAGAAATAAAGCAAAATTCAATGTTCAATGCGCATTACCCCTTTTTTTTTGGAATCGGTACAATAATTCAATAATGAATAATTTGAGTATTTGCAAGGTCAAAAACCGATAAGCAAATTAAAAAGTCCACAAATTACAGATCACAAATCACAAATCACAGATCAGAGATTGCCTTTACGCTTCTTCTTCAAAATAGATCTTGTAGAAATGTTTGCCGGTATGTTCATCAAATCCGCGTTCGATTAAATCGCGGCGACCATGTATATAAATATGAAAATTCTTATCGAGTTTTAATACATTCTTAAACGATTTACTTTGTTTTTTTACCGCAGATGAATCAATGTCAAATTCATTTTCAAATGTGATTGATTTTGATCTCGCATAATTATCTGTAAACGCTGCAAACTGCTGTTTCATTTCATCGTACTGAATTATACTGTCTGTAAATTCAGTCAAATTAAATTGGTCTTTCTCTTTAAAATATTCCAGCCCACGTTGCATCAAATCAATTTGCTGACCTTTTGTTACTTCAAAATGCTCAGGCATTTCCTGGGTGGCAAACTGTTTTACCACCTGCAAATATTCGTTTGTAAAATGATAATCGTTGGCAACTGGCTCCACCTGCAAAAAATCTTTCACCCAATATTGCGCATCCTGTTGTTTGTTGGTATTATCCAGCACACAAACAGCATAACCATCAGCTTCATTGGTTTTAAAAACCAGGCAACCTTTATCAAGTTTATTAATATTGATGCCATCTTCAGCAGCAACTTCCAAACTTTGCCCGTGCTCAAACACTTTCAAAAAGCTTTCTTTTGTCTCACTTTTAAATATGCCGATAGCTGTTACAAAATCATTCTCAAAAGGTACTTCGTTTAGTAACGCAACATACAATTCACCTTCTTTTACACGTACATGCGTGCTTTTACTGTAAAGAAATTGTGCAATGTTTGCGCTAACCGCTGTGAAACTTTTTGTATCATGAAAAAGCGTTTTTACATAGGTAAAAACTTCGTTCATTTCCACATGACTGATATGTGTAAAATGATGCAGCTCATGCTCATTAAAACCGTGGAGAAAATATTTCCCCAGGAGTTTTTTTACCAGTTCATCGTTTAGCGTAAGCGGGTTAACACTCAGTTTCAGTTGCTCCCCCCTTGTTGGATTTCCCACTTTATGCACTATTACCTGTTGCATTTGCACGTTATCAATACCAGTCATAAGGCGGCGAAGATAGGGAGCCGGACCAGGAATTTTACTGCGTGAATTTTACCTTGAAAATAGAAGTTCAATATTGGCTGGCTGCTTATTTTTTGTACTTGAAAAATAGTACCTGCTGCATTTTTAGCTTATCGGTAGAGCTGATACTGATATTTTTGCACACACCTTATTTTGATAATGGTTTCAAGTTTTTATATGCGGATGACACCCGGCGGCAGGTTAAGCAGGTTTTCAAAGTTTTTATTGGTTACATTTTTCGCTGGTTTTTTGCATACAACCTGTTTTGCTCAGACCAAAATTCTGTTTGATGCTACAAAAGGCGAAACAGCAGGTAATGCCGATTGGGTAATTGATGCTGATCTGCATAATATCAGCTGGAATCCGGGCCCATATACTTGCGGCTCCTGCAGCGAATCGAATGCCCAGGCAACACCGACACCAGCGGAGCCGGCAGCAGGAGTAACCACGGCAGAAACATACTGGAATGGCGGATTATCTTACTGGGGAATAGATTGTGCTTTTAAAGGTTACCAGGTGCAATCGCTGCCAGCTCTTACCGGAAAAATAACTTACGGCGACAACACGAATACACAGGATTTAAGCCGCTTTAATGTGTTTGTAGTTTGCGAACCCAATATCTTATTTACAGCGGCCGAAAAAACAGCGATGATGAATTTTGTAAGCAATGGCGGCGGCCTTTTTATAATTGCCGATCACGATGTTTCTGATAGAAACGGTGATGGCTATGACTCACCCACTATCTGGAATAATTTCTTTCAAAACAATAGCACGGGCAATACCAATCCTTTTGGTATCATTTTCGATCTGAAGAGTTTTTCTGAAACATCTTCGGCAGTCGCCAGTCTTCCCGCCAGCGATTCTATTATTCATGGTTCGTGGGGAAATGTGTCGAAACTTCAGTGGAGCAGTGGAACAAGCATCACTATAAATCCAACTGCAAACCCGTCTGTTAAGGCCGCTTTTTATCGTACCGGGGGCAGTGGCAATTCGAACATCATGGTTGCAACCGCACGGTATGGATTAGGCAGGGTAGTGGCCGTTGGCGATAGCTCGCCTTTTGATGATGGAACAGGCGATACCAACGATAATTTATTTACTGGTTATATGGGCGACGTTACACCCAATCATCGTAACCTGATAATGAACAGCACGATTTGGCTGGTGGGTGCCGTTCCTGCAACATATATTTTTACAGGTAATGGTAATTGGGATCTGCCTGCCAACTGGCGTAATAACGTCGTACCTCCGCTAACCCTTCCTGCCAAAGATTCAATCATAATCGATCCTATTTCCGGCGGGCAATGTATTTTAAATATTACTCAGCATATAGCTGCTGGCGCCACGTTTAAAGTAAACCCAGGAAAATCGCTTGTTGTTCAGGGGCTACTAAATGTTCAATAATTGTTGACGAAAATATTAAAACCCGCTGCCTGCACCGGCACCACCAAAACTGCCTCCACCATACTGTGTGCCGCTTTGCGGATTATCGGGTGTTGAAAATGTTTCTGCAATTACAAGTGATTCAATTTGTAAAGAACCGGTTTGATTCGCTCCTTTAGAAGCATGATAGGTAAAGCCAAATTTTGGTGTTTTTAAATAGCGTATGAGTGCCGCTACAGTAACAATCATAAGGATGCCCACGATGG
>JBKJNG010000510.1:0-2993 GCA_046596065.1 Phnomibacter sp.
AAATTTGGTCACTGGCACAAGATGTCTATAACCGTATCCAATTTGTCAACAATGAAGGACTTTTTGTTTATGATGGATCAAATTGTCAGCATTACCCGGTGCCTTACAAAACATTACTCCGTTCCATTGCATTTGGCCAAGACGGAAAATTATACTCCGGCGCACAGGACGAGTTTGGGTATTATGCATTTGATAAGATTGGGCGAATACATTTTAAATCATTAAAAGATTGCCTGCACGATTCGGATAAAACTTTTGCGGATGTCTGGAATATCCAAGTGGTAAATATTGGAGTTTTATTTAAATCGAATGATGTTTCATATTAACCCAACAAACAATCAGGGTTCCTTTATTAGAACGTAAAGCTTAGCCCAAAGTAATTTCTTTGCAATACGCAGGTTATAACTATGGGTAAAAAGCCTGGCTAAAAAAGAATGGAATTAGGATAGCAAAGAATATATTGCATGTATTTTCTTGCCCTACTTTGCCACCTGTTTTTTGTAGTAATAAATGATAAATGCTGTCTTATGAAAACACAGTTAGTGATTTTGTTAACCTGTTTGTTTTCCCTTCAGGTACTGGCGCAAAAAGCTGGAAGTTTTAATGGCCTTGATATGAACCTTGGCAATATTTACAGGTTGTCCGATGCAACCACAAGGTCAATCTCTCCAGAAAATATTACCGGCGAACCCGGCAAGGGTGGTATGACCACTTTGAAAGATGGCGTTGCAGGCCAGCAGGCCCATGAATTGGGAGTGGGGTGGAAAACAAATCCTTTTGCATACATAGAGGGAGGTAAAACAATTACACTGGCTGAAATTAGCGGCTCAGGTGCTATTCAGCATATTTGGATGACACCTACCGGAAACTGGCGTTACAGCATTCTTCGCTTTTATTGGGATGATGAAACTACGCCTTCTGTGGAAGTGCCGGCAGGAGATTTTTTTGGTATGGGATGGGGCGAATATGCACATCTTAATTCACTGGCTGTAACGGTAAATCCCGGTAGTGCGTTTAATTGCTACTGGCCAATGCCGTTTCGAAAAAAATGCCGCATTACCATGGAAAATATAAGTACGGAGAGAATGAATGTGTATTACCAGGTTGATTATACTTTGACCACTGTTCCCGATGATGCCGCATACTTTCACGCCCAGTTTAGGAGAAGCAATCCAACACAGGGTGCGATGCATACTTTGGTTGATAGCATCAGCGGAAAGGGACAGTATGTAGGTACTTATATCGCATGGGGTGTAAACAACAATGGCTGGTGGGGTGAAGGCGAAATAAAATTCTATATGGATGGCGATAAAACTTATCCAACCATTAATGGAACCGGTACTGAAGACTACTTCTGCGGCTCTTACAATTTTGAAAATAGAAAGACCCGCCAGTACCAGGAATTTACCACTGCTTATGCTGGTTTACACCAGGTGATACGGCCCGATGGCTTGTATACATCGCAACAGCGTTTTGGCATGTATCGCTGGCATATTGTCGATCCTATCCGTTTTGAAAAAGGGTTAAAAATCACGATACAGGATCTTGGCTGGCGTAGTGAAGGAAGATACTTGCCACAACAATCAGACATCAGTTCCGTGGTATACTGGTATCAAAGAGAACCACATGCGCCTTTTCCAAAACTTCCTGCAAAAAATCAACTGGAAGTAAATTGATTCCCTTGTTTGTGACAGATTGCGATTTATCACCAGAACAATTCCTCAACTACTGTTAAGCCGAACAATGAAGCTATGTTTTGCTGTAAGTCAAAAAAACTTCCTGCTAGCTTAATAAATTATTTTTTTAATTCCTTTGTCCTACGGCTCTGTAGATCATGCATTTATTTCAGGTATGTTTGATAAGTAAACAGCTACTATGATTATACGTTACGATCGCCGCAAGTTTTTAAAGCAAACAGCATTGGCCGGAGCAGGAATTACATTGATGCAATCGCCAATAAAAGCATTTGCAGAAGAAGTTATTCCAAAAGTCCGGTTAGGATTAATAGCTGTAGGTTACCGGGGACAAACCCATTTAGCTGAGATGCTTAAGCGTAGTGATGTGGATATAATTGCTATGGCCGATCCTGATAAAAAAATGATGGCGATGGCGCAAAAGATCGTTAGCAAGTTTGGTAAAAAAGCGCCTGTTGAATATTCGAATGGTAATGATGATTACAAAAATTTATTGAAGCGGGATGATATTGATGCGGTTATGATCGCATCGCCATGGGAATGGCATTTACCACAGGGAATTGCTGCCATGAACGCTGGTAAAATTGTTGGGATGGAAGTGGGCGGCGCCATTAAATTACAGGATTGCTGGGATTATGTAAACACCTCAGAGAAAACTAAAATCCCTTTGATGGCATTGGAAAATGTTTGCTATCGCAGGGATGTAATGGCGGTTAGCAATATGGTAAGCAAAGGGATGTTTGGAGAGATACTTCATTTGCAGGGAGGATATGAGCATGATCTGCGTGGCGTGTTGTTTAACGATGGTGTAACTGCTTACAATTCAGGCGCAGAATTTGGTGAAAAAGGAATGAGTGAAGCCAAATGGCGTACCCAACATTATATCGATCGCAACTGCGAAAATTATCCAACGCATGGCCTCGGCCCGGTATCAACCATGATCGATATCAACCGTGGTAACAGGCTAACTAAATTGTCGTCCGTTGCAACAAAATCAAAAGGACTTAACCGATACATTGTTAATCATCCGAAAGGTGGTGCCAATCATCCCAATGCCAATTTAAAATTCAAGCAGGGCGATATTGTAAATACACAAATTCAAACAGCGAACGGTGAAACTATCTTATTAACGCTTGACACATCTTCTCCACGGCCATACAATCTTGGTTTCAGGGTGCAGGGCACCAATGGCTTGTGGCAGGATAATAACGAAGGTGAATTTAACCAGGGCCTTCTGTATTTTGAAAATATCAGCAAGCCACATACCTGGGATAATCCTGAAAAATTTATGCAGGAAAA
>JBKJNG010000522.1:0-5748 GCA_046596065.1 Phnomibacter sp.
AAACATCCAGCCTGCGTGCTTTGCAGAAACTATTGCGGCTGATCACCGAAGAACGACGCATCCTGCTATTTGCGCTGCTTGCTATCATCACCAACTCGGCACTTAACCTGCTCGGCCCTTTTATCATTGGTCATGTGATCGATACCTATATCGTTACAAAAAACTATGATGGCGTATTGCGCTGGGCGGGTATTCTGCTTGGCATGTACCTGGTGGCGTTTGTTGCTTCTTATTTGCAAACAAGATTGATGGGCGGCGTAGGTCAGCGCATGCTCTTTAAACTGCGCAATACCGTTTTCAACAAACTGCTAGAATTGCCGGTTGCCTTCTTCAATCAAAACAAAACTGGCGACCTGATATCAAGAGTAAATAACGATACTGATAAGATCAACCAGTTCTTCTCGCAATCGCTGATGCAGTTTATCGGCACACTGGTTACCATGACAGGCGCAGGCATCTTTTTACTTTCGATAAATACACGGCTTGGTATTGCTACACTGGTACCCGGTTTGTTCATCTTTTTAATTACCAAACTTACATCGGCCTGGGTGAAACGAACCAACAGCAAAAGCATGCAAACCACGGGCGGATTGAGTGCGGAAATACAGGAAGGTCTGCAGAATTTTAAAGTGATCATTGCTTTCAACAGGCGTGATTATTTCCGCCAGCGTTTTGAAACTGCCAACGAGCACAATTACAAAAGCGCCATCGCAGCAGGCATTGCTAACAACAGCCTGGTACCCGTATATGGCTTCTGTGCAGCCATGGCACAACTGGTGGTGCTTGGCGTTGGTATTTACATGATCAGCAGGAACGAATTCAGTATTGGTTTGCTGGTAAGCTATCTCGCTTACGCAGTGAATTTTTATAACCCGCTCAGGCAACTAGCTGTGCTGTGGGCCAGCTTCCAGATAGCTATGGCCGGATGGGACAGGATCTCTTGCATGATAACCATTGAAAGTGATTTGCCGGTGCTTGCGGATAATGCAAGTGACAATAGTGATGCAGTGATCGAATTGAAAGACGTATCGTTTAGCTATGATGAAAGCCGCGAAATATTGCATCACGTAAGCTTGCGATTGCTGCCCGGCAAAACCTATGCACTGGTTGGTCCAACGGGTGGCGGCAAAACAACAACAGCTTCTTTACTAGCACGATTGTACGATCCCAGCAAAGGACAGGTGTTGTTGCACGGACGTGATATTCGCAGCTTTGCGCCCGCCGAGCGTACCCAAAAAATTGGTTTTATTTTGCAGGAACCATTTCTCTTTACCGGCACCGTTAAAGACAACATTCTGTATGGCAACGAGGCTTATACAGGTTATAGCAGTGAAGCTCTGCACCAAGTGATTGAAGAAGCCGGATTGCAGCGAATCATCGATCTCTTTGACCAGGGACTTGACACCTCCACCGATGCCGGCGCCGACAGCATGAGCCTCGGGCAAAAACAGCTGATCGCTTTTATGCGAGCCGTGTTGCGCAACCCCGACTTGCTGATACTCGATGAAGCCACCGCTAATATCGATACGATCACCGAACAGGTGTTGCAGGAAATCTTAAACAGGCTGCCAGCGAGCTGCACCAGGGTGATTATTGCGCACCGTTTAAACACCATTCAAAAAGCCGATGAAATCTATTTTGTAAACGCCGGTGAGGTGGTACCAGCGGGCTCCTTTGAACATGCAGTTGATATGCTGTTGCATGGAGACAGGAGGAGTTGAAGGGATGCAAGGCGTTCGGGGTATTGTCGGGGTGAAAGGCCATAGAATTTCCGAGGTTGCGGCGGAATCGCGTAGTAACATGTTCGACCCCTTCAGGGTCGATACGATCCTGGTCATTAATGATCTATAAATATGTGATTCCTTCGGAATCAAAAAACTGGCTGTTACCTATCAATTAAATACGGTACGAGTTCACTAGACCCGAAGTTTTCCTATATTTAAATGGAATTATCAAACAAGATTCTGTATTCAAGATTGATTTGTAAAACTGGAATTCCTCCAGGATTATATCATTTTGTTAATCGGTGAAACCTTTGGAATAAAAAAAACTTGTAAACCGACAGACGGCCGCAACCGCTATGGGTTGAACCCGAAGGGTTCATATGTTTATAGCGCATTTCAATGTTACATGGAGACACGACCCCGAAGGGGCCGAACAAACCCGCATAGTTTTAACACCTCAATTATTTTGATAAACATCTAAACCCTAATTATGCCCGGCACATTTTCACAAATTTACATCCAGGTCGTATTTGCAGTCAAAGGTCGTAACAGCTTGATACAACCGGCATGGGAAGAACAACTATATAAATACATAACTGGTATTATCCAAAATAAAGGACAGAAAATGCTTGCAGTAAATGGTATGCCTGACCACATACATTTTTTAATAGGCATGAAACCTGCATGCTGTCTGTCCGATTTAGTGAGAGAAGTAAAAAAATCGTCGAATGATTTTATAAAGGAAAAACGTTTTACGAACTTGCAATTTAACTGGCAGGAAGGTTTTGGAGCGTTTTCGTATAGTCAGCGGGATCTTGATAACGTAATTGGCTATATTAACAATCAGAAACAACACCATAAAAAACAGTCATTCAAAGAAGAATACCTGGCATTTCTAAAGGAATATCAAATTGAATTTAAAGATGAATATTTATTTGAATGGCTGGATTGAGACCTGTATTTGTTTATGAGTAAAGGCGGCAAAACACGAGTGAAGAATTAATCTTTATAGCACCACTAAAATAAATACTATTCGACCCCGTCGGGGTCGTTCTATTAAAAAATCCATGAGTTGTTATAAACGTCTGATCCCTTCGGGATCAAAAGACAAAATTCAAGAACGAATCCCAATAATTTCCATCATCATGGCACAACAAAAATTCAATAAATTGATCTCCCTCCGGTTCGTAACAATTCAGAATTCATGGGCTGCTATAAACATCTGGTCCCTTCGGGATCAAAAGTCAAAACGGGAGGTGCTATACACATATGTTACTTTCGAGATCACAAAGTCAACTCTAAATTCCATACGGCTTCCCGGCTAAAAAACTCATCACGGCTTCTTTATAATTAAGCCCGATAGGAAGCAGGGTTATTGCCAAATCAACAGAGTTTCCGAACACGGCTTTAATACGGGCAGCAGAAACAACATAGGATTTATGTATGCGGATGAACTGGTTCGAAGGAAGAATATTCTCCATCTCTCCCATTGTTTGATGCGTAACAATAACGTGTTCCACCGTATGAATTTTCAGGTAGTCCTTCATGCCTTCGATATAAATAATATCTGAAAAATTTACACGGAAAAATTTGCCGTTCGACCTGATAAATATATGATCTCGTTGAAATGATTTTATCTCAGTGACTGTCGTCTTAAAAATATTTCCGTCTATGATAAATTGACCAGGGTAAATTGCTTTAAAACAAATTAGTAGAAAGACCCGGAAAATCTTACAGCTCTCTTACACCTATTATTTCTGTAGTTTGCCGGCATAAAAACCATTAACGACATTGGATGGCTGATTTTGATGATCTAACAAATTTTCGCGAATGGGGGCTACAGCAACAGCAGCCTGCCGCACTAAAAGATCTTGGTGACAAATTGGTGGTTGTCTTTAAGCAACACCGGTTTTATAAGCAATTATGCATTGAATTATACCGGGCGCAAACTACGCAGGCCTGTAAGCTAAAAAATCCGTTAACCTTCATCAATCCTTTAGATATCGTTTGGAAAACGGATAATGCCGCCGAACTACAATTTTTCGCAGGTGTAGCAAGATTTCAGAACAATGCAACCGTTAGCCGTTCACCACAGGATCTTGAAGCGCTGCGTGCGGTGCTTAGCAACCCCTTAGGGCTCGAATTTTATTACCATCATGCCAATGCTTCAGAAAACATTGTGGCAGCCGCCCTGAAGCCCGTTGCAATTGGCCAACCGGTAACGGAAGTCTCATTGTTTGTAACCAAGAAAGATGCATGGTATGAACTGCGGCCACAACTTATAATCGGTGATAAAACCTATGGTTTAAAAGAAGTCGAATTCAAATACGACTACTTCATTTTACTAAACGGCTTTCTGCACCTGGTCAATGATTTTTCCGCGGTTCAAGCTGTCCGGTTATTTAAAAAAGGTACGGCCGGCTTAACACTTCATGAAAGTAAATTCAATGAATTCAGAAAAACAGTGTTAAGCAAGCTGGAAGATAAAATTGCAGTCTATTATTCGTTCATAACAGCGGCCACAGAGGAGCAAATCGCCAACAGTAATCCCGGTGTTTCCGAAGCATGGTTTATTTACCTTTCGGAATTGGGGGATTTTATCATTATCGATCCAGTAATGCGATATGGTGAAATCGATATTCCAATACGCACAAAAAGACAAGTCCATGCCAGTGATGAAAAAGGGAAAATGTTCGCGGTAACACGTAATGATGCTGCTGAAATAAAGTTCGCAGCCCTGCTGGTTCAGCAACATCCCTATATTGAAGAACAACTCGAAAACGAGCTGCCGTATTTCTACCTGCACCGCAAACGTTTTCTACAGGAAGAATGGTTTCTTAACGCCTTTGAAACATGGCAAAATGCCGGCATTACGTTACTTGGTTTTAATAAATTAAAAAACAATAGATTAAACGGCCATAAAGCAAAAATTACCATCCGCGTAACCAGCGGCACCAATTGGTTTAATACAGATCTTGATGTGCGCTTTGGCAATAAAAAAGCCAGCTTAAAACAGTTGCAGCAGTCGGTAAAAAACAAACATAAATATGTGCAGCTGGACGATGGCACATTGGGAATTTTGCCGGCGGAATGGTTGGAACGTTTTGCAGCTTATTTTAACGCCGCAGAAGTAATAGATGATGAATTGTTAACACCTAAAGTGCGTTTTACCGAACTGGAACAACTGTATGATGAAGCTGCTTTAGACAATGAAGTAAAACGCGAACTATCCCAATATCATATTTCATTTCAAAACTTTGAAACCATTAAATCCGTCGAGGTACCGGCTGATTTACATACTGAATTGCGGCACTACCAGCAGCACGGTTTAAACTGGTTAAACTTTTTAGATGATTTCAATTTTGGCGGTTGCCTGGCAGATGATATGGGCCTTGGTAAAACCATACAGGTTTTGGCTTTTATCCTCTTACAAAGGCAAAAAACAAAACGAAATACGAACCTGCTTGTGGTGCCTACGTCGCTGATCTTTAACTGGCAGGCGGAAGTAAAAAAGTTTGCGCCATCTATTAAGATATTCACAATTGAAGGTTCCCGCAAAATGAAATACAGGCAACTGTTGGATGACTATGAAATTGTCCTGGTTTCTTACGGCTTACTTGTATCAGCCATCAGCTGGTTACGGCATTACCACTTCAATTATGTTTTTGTTGATGAATCGCAGCAAATAAAAAATATCGATTCGCAACGGTACAGGGCTGTGCGCCTGCTGCAATCGCGGAACAAGCTTGCTATAACAGGAACGCCAATAGAAAATAATGTGTTCGACCTGTATGCGCAGCTCTCGTTTGTAAACCCGGGATTGCTCGGCCACAAACAGTATTTCAGGGATACCTATTCAATACCGATCGATAAGTTTAAAAATCAAAAACGTGCAAAAGAGTTACAGCAAAAAGTGGCGCCGTTCATCTTACGACGAACAAAGCAACAAGTAGCAGCAGAACTTCCTGAAAAAGCAGAGATGCTGTTGTATTGCGCGATGGAGGAAGGTGAGCGCAAAGTGTAT
>JBKJNG010000397.1:0-6591 GCA_046596065.1 Phnomibacter sp.
GTCAACCAAAAAAATGCGAGTATTTCTGTTAGCAGCACGGCAAGCACAAAAACGTACCAAATGTTCCAATAGCGGGCTTTTGGTTCTTTCATATTTTTTTGGTTAACAGGCTTAGCATTAAGGAAAAAGCGTTTATCGTTTTTTAAAATTAATGGAAAAGGCTATGATAAGAATAGTGGTAATAATAAACGCAATCTTAAAATTTTTTATAAGCTTACCTATCACCAAACCAATTACAATGGCTGCAACAAATATCAGCTGGCTTCTCGTTGGATTGAACATGTATTCGGATTTATCGATATCTGATGTCGGATGTGAAATTTCAGATGTGTGATCTGTGATGTGTGATCTGTGATTTAAGCTATCTATTTTCTATCATCTGTTATCTATCATCATCTGCCATCTATTTTCTATCATCTGCCATCTATTTATTCTTTGGCAATGCAATCAAATTAGCCAGCAACCTGTACGAACCCGGTACACCCGCTGGCAGTTCTCTAAAAAACACAAGGCCGGTGTATACAAAATTCCCCTTACCGTAAGGTGCAATTGCCAACGCGCCATTACTGGCCGGCTCACCCGGATCGGCCATACTGATAGGCGTCACAAAATTGCTATCCATTTTTTCCGCATGATAAATGCTGCGTTCCTGTACCCATCCTTCAAAATCTTTACTGGTAATTCTATTTGGATAATTAAAAACGGGATGTTTAGGAAAAAGGAAATCAATTTTAGCCGTTTCATCTGTTATACGGGTGCGGCTGATACTCATTTCATACGGTGCAATTTTAGCTTTTACCGGACCAATATTGCTGTTGGTATTATACTGCACAATCAGGTTACCACCGTTTTGTACATAGGCCATCAGGTCGCCATAGGCACTGGTTAAATAATCGTGGACATTGTAAGCCCGAACACCGGTAATAATGGCATCATACGTTTTCAATTTACTAAATACCAGGTCTTCGGCTTTTAAAGTTGTCACTTCATAGCCCATTTGCTGCAGCGCTGCAATCACCTTATCGCCTGCGCCGGGTATATAACCAATCTTTTTGCCAACGGTTTTAAGATCTATGTTCAACACTTTTATTTTGTCCTGGTAATGCCAGGTCTGGGTAGGAATATGATCGTATTCAATACTTCTGCGGGCATTTACAAATGTAGCATCACCAAAACTTCCGCCCGGTTTAAATGCCAATTCCAGCACGTCAATTTCCTTGTTGGTGCCTGCCAGGTAATTGGGCACTTTTAGCCTCAGCGTTTTGTTATCGCCGGAAACCCATTTCATGGCAGGCTGATCAAATGTTTTTTTATACGACGTGCTGTCACTCACAACGCTGATCTGTGGTTTTTCCACCGAAGCATTTTTTAGGGCAGTGATATTCACTTCAACAGTAGCCGAATCTTTCTGGCCTTTTTTAAACAGCAAAATGGCTGGATCATTATAAATTAAAAAAGGATTGCTTACATAAACCGGGTTGTATTGCTCGGCTTTTACAGGGTCAATGCTGCGGAACAGCACTGGTTGTTCAATCATAACAAAACCCGAATCAAGGGAAAGACCAATCTTAACCGAGAGTGGCTTATTTTCTGCCCTGCCAATTAAATCCTGCTCTGTTACATCAAACATTCCGGTCGATGGCGGTACCCGCAGCCAGTACGGCTGAGTTTCCATAATACCGGCGGTTACAAGGGTTTTGAGGTCGGCTTGAAACAACTGGTTATAAACCAGGCTCTTATTAAGATCCATTGTATAACCGGGGCCAAAGCTGGCAGATTTGACAGTTGCCGCGTAATTCGATCGATTGATCAAACTCAACTTTATATTTACCGAATCGCCATTAAGAATAGCAGGTTGCTGGGTGCTGGCTTCCAGATAAATGCCTGCACATTCCAGTAATATCTTTTGCACTTCCTCCATCTTGGTTTTTACCCATGGATCCATTGGATTGATTGAACGAAGTTTTGCGAGTAAGCCATTCAAATCAGGCACACTTGCCGAAGGTTGCGACGGATCAAACGCTGCAATAATTTTATCAATCATCGCTTCAACACCTGCGGCATTAGGAACCCTGCTCCAGCTCGTATTCACGCCCTCCATCAGGTCATTTTTGGGGGCATCACCCTGTATGGTTGCAAAATATTCCAGTGCACTTCCAAACTGACGGCTTACGCCAAAACCCTGGCTCTTGTGCTGGCTGCGGCTTTCGCCGGCAAGTTCACCGATACTTTTGCCTTGAAGCGGAATAAAGTCGTTTACCTCTATTTTAAATTGAGTGCTGTCGGTAGTATTAAAACTGCCAAAATTAAAGGTGTTCCAAAGTATGCGTTTTGCCTGCCAAACCTGCGCACCTTTTGAAAACTGGCCGGGAAAAGAATCGGCTGAAGCGGCGGCAACATAACCAAGCCGGGCCATAATACCGCTGGCGCTGTGTTGTCCATGTCCTGCGCGGCCATCCTCCGGAAAACGGGCAATAATCACATCAGGCTGAAATTGTCGGATTACCCAAACCACATCACTCAAAACTTCTTCCTGGTTCCAAAACTGGAAAGTTTCTTTCGGATTCTTGCTAAACCCAAAATCAATAGCGCGGCTAAAAAACTGTTCGCCGCCATCTATTCGCCTGGCAGCCAGCAATTCCTGCGTACGGATCAGGCCGAGTTCTACGCCCTGTTCATCGCCAATAAGATTTTGACCACCATCACCTCGTGTAAGACTAAGATATCCGGTACGATACAGTTTATCGTTGGCCAGGTAAGCAATCAGCCTGGTGTTTTCATCATCGGGATGTGCGGCTATGTATAAAACGCTTCCCAGCACTTTCAGCTTTTTTACCTGTAGTAAAATTTCGGAGGAAGTATATGTTTTGGGGAGTTGCGCAAAAGTTGAAAGACAAACAGAAACAAAGATTACTAACGAAATAATACGCTTCATGCAAAAACCGGTTAAGGGGCGAAAATAATGGATTCAGGTGTTTGCGCTCTGCCGTTTAGCAAAACACTGGCAGTATGTACAGATTTATCGTATCTGGTAAAGTAGCTTTTATTGTTGAGGTCCCGCTAAGCATGAGGCTTTCAGCAAACACCGTTGCATCGTTTTTCCTTCTCTGTAGGAGAAGGTGGCTAAAGGCTGGATGAGGTAGGTACCCGCCTCCATCCCGAGCGCAAGATTAGGCTAGTGCTTATACCTTTTGAAGGTTCCGGAAACCAACATTTCTGCTGAAATTGAAAAAAGTTTTTAATACGATAACTTGCAATTAATTTACTTCATTATGACAGATACCGGAACCATACCCATGCCGCCGCGGACGATGCTGGAAGTTTTCAATGGTCTCCCTGAAGGAACAATGGCCCAACTCATCGAAAACAATATCGTTATGTCTCCTGCCCCTTTAGACCGTCATCAAAGTCTCCTACTAGAATTATGTGCTGAAATATTTCAGTATGTAAAAAACAAAAAACTGGGGCAGGTACGAATAGCGCCTTATGATGTTTATCTCGAACGCAAGAATGTATATCAACCTGACATTTGCTTTATTTCTGCCGAAAACCAACATTTAATTAAAGAAAACGGCTTACATGGTGCTCCTGACCTGGTAATTGAAATATTAAGCCCCGGCACGGCACGATATGATATGTACGATAAAAAAGACGTGTACGAAAGAACCGGCGTAAAAGAATTATGGTTAATTGATCCTGCCGATAAAAGTGCAACGGGTTATTGGCTAACCAACGGAGAATACCAGGAGTTTTTTAAAAGCAACAGCTTTATTGAATTAAAACTGATAAACTTAAAAATTGAATTTTAAAGCATTCGACATAAACAATAAAACAAGAACTGCGGAGCTTTTGGTCCCGCAGTTCTTGTTTTATTCATTTCCAGCTATTCATCTAAACCACAAAACTATCCGCTTCGCGATAAGCTTTTATCAACGCAAGCTCACCTTCTTTTCCCTGGATGGAATTTCCGTGTTCCATCCCCAACACACCTTTGTATCCCTTGCTTTGTATATGTTTAAAGATGTTTTTATAATTCATTTCTCCGGTGCCGGGCTCATTCCTTCCGGGGTTATCTCCTATTTGTAAATACCCGGTTTCATCCCACACTTTATCTATGTTCGCGATAATGTTTCCTTCGTTTCGCTGCATGTGATACATATCAAATAGAAATTTACAGGCCGGGCTATTTACAGCCTTACATATCATAAAAGCCTGGTCGGTATGCCGCAAAAAAAGATCGGGGTTATCGCTTAACGATTCCAGCACCATTACCAACCCATGCGGTTCTAAAATGACAGAAGCCTGGCGCAGCGCCGTAATTACATTCGCCGTTTGAATTTCGGTTGGCAAACTTCTTTCATAATTACCGGGCACAACCGTCATCCATTTAGCATTACAGCGTTTGGCAACTTCCACCGCGGTTTTACAATCTTTAATCATCAAATCAATCCACTCTTGTTTGCCGGTTGTAAGCGAAGTTTTCCAGTGCCAGTTATCAGATGTAATAACAAATACGCCCATGCTCATTCCAAGTTTGGCAAGTGTATCTCCTATTAATTTTTGTTGTTCAACCGGTCTGCCCATCATACCATTGTCTTCTATTGCACGAAAACCCATACTATGTGCAAATTTTATTTGCTCTACAAAATCACCGCCTGCATGGTTTTTAAACATGCCATGGTGTATGGCGTAATTCAACTTAAAAGGCTGTGAATCACCAGGCTGTTCTTTTCTTTCTTTGCCTGCTAATAATGGCACTGAAGCAATCAAAGCGCCACCTGCCAGCAATGATTGATGCATAAATTTTCTGCGTTGCATTCGTTATAGATTTGAAAAATTAAATTTACCGGCATTCATTTGTAAAAAACAAAATATTGTTTCTCCGCCTGTTTATTGTCGCTTTTTGTCTCACAATTGTTTGTAACTGTTATGCGCAGGAAAAACGCTTTTTATTTGCAGAACCCAAAATGGGTTCGCCATTTCAAATTATTTTTTACAATATTGATTCCTCCAATGCAAACAAGCTTGCTAAACAATCCTTTGCTTTAGTTGATTCACTCGTTTATATTTTTAGTGACTATACCGATAGCAGCGAATTAAACAGGCTGTGCGCAATGGCTGGAAAAACAATTGAACCTGTAACAGTATCACCTGCATTATACGACATCTTACAACTATCAAAAATAGCTTATGAAAAAAGTGATGGAACATTTGATATAACGCTTGGCCCACTACAAAACTCTGGCGCAAGGCAAGGAAAGAGAAACAATTTCCTTCAGATTCATTGGTAAAAGAAAAACTTCGGCTAACTGGCTTCAGTAAAATAAAAATAGATACAGTAACAAAGAAAGTAATGTTGTTACAAATGGGTATGCAGCTTGATTTGGGTGGTATTGCACAGGGGTATATTGCACAAAAAGTGATTGATTTTTTAAGATCAAAAAATATTAATAATGCACTGGTGGATGTAAGCGGTGACATTGTTGCTATCGGAGCGCCGGCGGCTACAAATGGCTGGACTATCGGCATAAACATTCCGGAACATGAAAATGAAATGCTTCCCCGGCATTTAAGTATCAGCAATAAAGCGGTCACCACTTCGGGTGATGTATACCAGTTTATGGAGCATGATGGCAAACGTTATTCCCATTTAATTGATCCGCAAACAGGTTATGGCATTACCACGCAAAAAAATGTAACGGTTGTTGCCAGCGAGGGAACTACTGCAGACTGGCTTACAAAAGCATGCAGCATTCTTTCGATCCGCAAAGCAAAAAAACTTGCATACAACTTGCGGGCGGAAGTATTAATTGCCACTTTGAAAAAAGGTAAACCAGTTTTCTTTTCTACAAAAGGTTTTAAAAAATACTGGAAGACTTATTAACAGAAGTCAAATTCTTTACTAAAAAAACAAGTGATCAATGGAAAGATTTTTTAAAAATGCACGAGACAATAAATTGTTTTATTTCGTACGGGTTGCAAGCCTTGGTAAGAATTTCTATCTGCCTGCAGCAAAGTTTCCTGATAATTAAAATAGTTCGCCAATTGAAATATTTAAGTACAGTTATTATTGGTAGCATTAGTTACGTGTTCAATTTTGCTCAAAGCGTTCCCGCTGAATTTAAAATGTTTACGCAAACCATTCCGGGTTCAACGATTGCGTTTAGCATGGTTCCAATTAAAGGTGGCAATTTTTTAATGGGAAGTGCCGCCTCTGAAAAAAACCGCGATGCGGATGAAAGTCCGCAACGCAGCATTGCTATTTCACCTTTTTGGATGGGCGCTTTAGAAGTGAGCCGCGATGCCTTTGATGTATTTTATAAAGATGAAACCACCAGCCAGAATTCCGCCGTTGATGCAGTTACAAGACCAAGTTCGCAATACATCGATTTTAGTTTGGGTATGGGTAAAGAAGGTGGCTATCCCGTAAACAGTTTATCGCAATATGCAGCGCTGATGTACTGCCGCTGGTTGTATGCAAAAACGGGTATTTTTTATCGCCTGCCAACGGAAGCTGAATGGGAATACGCCTGTCGTGCAGGCGGTACAACTACCTATTATTTTGGCAATGAACCAACAGATCTTGACAAG
>JBKJNG010000027.1:0-4099 GCA_046596065.1 Phnomibacter sp.
GTGGCTGCGCATATATTTCATCATCAACGGCAAGTGTTCCTATGCAACCAAATTTATTGGAGGTAAGCAGCCCATGGTTTAGCACCATTTCTTTATTGTTCCAGCCGGTACGGTTAACATTATTGTGTTGGGTAATTACCGATACGGATGGCTGCGCAAAACAGGCAATGTGTAAAAAAGCTAAAATAACCGGGAATAATAATCGCATACATTTTTTCTCAAAAAAAGCCTGACGCAGCATCCAATGCATTTAATAAATTTTCATTAGAAAATGAAAGATAGGATTTTGGGTATCATAAAGATGTGCCTTTTAAAAATCTGAAATGCTTTTTTCGCCAGCTACTACTTCAACGCCGCATACACCGATGCCTTAAACTTATCATGAATTTCACCGTGGCTCATTGGTAATTGATTGATGAATAATTGTGCGATAATATGTTTTTCAGGATCGATCCAATAGCTTGAACTAAACATGCCGCCCCATTGATAACTGCCAGATGAAATACCCAATTTTGCTTTTTCTTTTTGCGTGGTTAAACCAAAACCTAATCCAAAATTTGCATCGGGTAAACCAAATTGAGCAGTCTGGTTCATCGTCATCATTTCAACGGTAGAAGGACTTAATAAACGATGTCCGTTATAGGTTCCCTTATTCAGCATCATTTGCATGAAAAGACTATAATCATAAGCTGTCGATGATAAGCCACCACCACCGGAAAAATAAGTGCCGCCGGTATTGGGGTAATCAGTTATCCAATCGCCGTTCAGCGGAAAAGTCGCACCCTTTTTTATAACCAGTTTTGCGTCATTTTCTCCAAATAAACCAACAAGTCGGCTTTGTTTTGCTTTCGGTAAAAAGAAATAAGTATCCTGCATGCCTAGCGGATCAAAAATGCGGGTTTTGAAAAATTTATCTAAGGTCGTTCCACTTACCACTTCAATTAAATAACCTAATACGTCTGAGTTTAATCCATAAGTAAATTTCTCGCCAGGGTTATGCGTTAGAGGAAGTTTCGCAAGTTTTTTTATTTCATCTGCTAATAATAATTTACCAACACCAATACCCGATGTAATACCATTTTTACCATAGATGGCAGTAAACGTTTTGCTTCCAATTTGTCCATAATTTATGCCCGACGTATGCATCAATAAATCACGAATGGTTATTTCACTTTTAGCAGGCTTAGTAGTAAAACTCGTGTCTGCCACAACAAAGGAATCAAGTACTGACGGGTTGGCAAACTCCGGGATGAATTTACTGATAGGATCATCCAGTAAAAATTTTCCTTCTTCATACAACATCAAAGCTGCGACACTGGTAATGGCTTTCGTTTGGGAAGCAATTCGAAAAATATCATTACGCTGCATAAACTGTGTCTTATCTGCATCATGATAACCGACGGCTTTGTAGTAAACTGCTTTACCGTCTTTTGCAATAAGCGCAGTTGCACCGCCAATAAAATTTTTATCGACATACTGCTGTAACAAACTGTCAATATGTTGCAGGGCAGCAGGTGAAAAACCCGCTTGCGCTGGTGATGTTTCTTTTAAAATAGTTGTTGGCAGCTGTGCATTGCCATGCAAGGACAGTAATAACAATAAGCTAAAAAGCGAATGTATTTTTTTCATGTTGGTAAGAAAGTTGTTCAAAATAAATTCTTCCTGTTCAATGATGGCTATTAAATTGAGAAATTCATTGTTTTATGATATTTTAATAACCTCCTTAATTAATAAATACTGGATGGCTCTGCAAATTGCTGTTAATAAAACTTGAGTTAATTAGTCTTTTGAAATCTGCACCAATACCCAACGGAAATACAATCCGCCTTCAAAGTGAAAAAGAACAGTTTGTATTTTCGCCATAGAGTAATCATATTTTCTCCGATCCGTTGGTTCTTTCACAATAAAGAGTAATTATCTCTTTGCGCAGGTAAAATGGCAATAGCAAATAGCTCGGCCAAAGTATGCTAAATTTTAGACTGGCCCTCAATTGTCAGCACCTTTTCAAATTCTACCTTTTCAATATAAAAATTTTATGAAAAAGAAAATTTTGTTAGCTATCGGGGTGATTTTTCATCTTTACCTGTTTTGTTAGCGCAGGCGCCACAACGTATGAGGCCGGCAGCCAGCGCTAAGAAAACAGTGGAAAAATTAAAGCCGGAATTGACGCTTACCGATCAACAGGAAAAGGACAACACACCGGTGTACACCGATTTCTATACAGCAATGGCGAAGCTTATTGAAGTGGGCCGTCCGTCGCTGGAAGACAGACAAAAAATGGTAGTTTAACGCAACGAGAAACTTAAAAAGATTTTGAGTCAAGATCAGATGAAGAAACTGGCTGAAGTAGAAGAAAAAATGCAGCAGGATCGCCGGCAGGGTGGAGAAAATTAGTAAGAATAACTTAAATCAGGAAAAATGCGAGGGCAACAGCCTTGTATTTTTTATATTACTTATTCGCCAAAGCCGAAACTAGTTTAGCAACCACTTCAGGGTAATGCAAATGTTCTAACTCGTGAATCCTGCTGGCCAGGCTATCGGCCGTATCATCAGGCAATACCGGGCACTTAGCCTGGAAAATGATGGAACCGTTATCGTAATGTTCATCCACCCAATGAATAGTAATGCCAGATTCCGCATCTCCGTTCGCTATTACTGCTTCGTGAACAAGGCTGCCGTACATGCCCTTGCCGCCATAATTTGGTAAAAGTGCAGGGTGAATATTGATGATCCTATTTGCGAAGGCATTAATTAATGGTACCGGAATCTTCCACAAAAAACCGGCAAGCACGATGAAATCAACTCCCGCACCCTTCAGCTCATCTGTGTAAGCATTCCCACGAAAAAATTGTTCTTTTTCTATAATCAGCGTTGGGATGTCGTATTTTTCTGCAATTTTCAAAACGCCGGCTGAAGGCTTATTGGTAACCACCATCGCGACCTTAAAAATTGGTTGGACACCGTCGGAAGCATTACCGGGCAGGGTGCTTTCAATAATTTTTTCAGCGTTGCTGCCAGTGCCTGAAGCAAAAATGGCAATCTTTGGAAGCGTTCCGTTAGTTGTTATATCTCCTTTATTCATGGATTCTTTAACTTTTAAAATTCCAATCCTGCCACCTATTTGTGCCAGGTAACGCTTAAAAAACGGAAACTGTCCCAGCGGAATGCTTACCAGCAGTACCGATGGTGGCCAAATCAAAGTAATTAGTACGAGGTAAACAATAGTCCATAAAATTGGATGATCAATTTGAAGTATATGCATCAGCCTTCTTCCTGCATATCCGCAAAAACTGCCGCCAATGGCAAAAGTTGCGATAATTAATAGCAAGCGCCAGCCATTTACTTTCCACTTTTGTTGCAAACGGTTCAACATGGCCACGAAGATGCTGTAAAATACACTTGCATAAAAGCATGCGGGAACCTTTGCAATGGTCGTGCAGGTGCCTTATTGCACTACTCAGCTAAAAACAAGGGCAGTGTTTTTATTTACCTTTTTTTGTTTAAAGATTTTATTCGTAATTGAGAGTCGATTAAACTGTTTTTAACCAGTAGCAAGTCTGCTGAAACTCGCATGAATACTGGGTTAAAAAAAATTTATCGTTAAAAGTTATTTGTCACCTTCGTGTCATATTTTTGCCCGCCAACAGCGGAAATGTTTCCGCCTGAAATTCAATTTCAGACTGTTATGACCAAAAGAATCAGTAGCCGGTTTTTATTACTAAGTCTCCTTATTTGTTCCGTTTGTTCCTTTTCAAGCCTACAGGCCCAGGATGGTAAAGCACTTTTCAATGCGAACTGTGCCAGTTGCCATAAGGTTGATAAAGATCTTACGGGACCAGCCCTGATGGGGGTTGTAGATCGTTGGCCAAATAAACAACTCCTCCATTTATGGATTAAAAACTGGCCGGCCGCTGTAGCAACGGGAGATCCATATGCAGTAAAAATTAAAGACTGGAGCGCTGCGGCCATGAACCAGTTTCCTAACCTGAGCGATGCAGATATAGATGCGATTCTTGGTTATATAAGTGCATGGAAGCCTCCGGTAGCAACAACGCCTGCAGGTGAAACCGGTGCACCAAAAGCTGAAGGCGATAATTCG
>JBKJNG010000103.1:0-3298 GCA_046596065.1 Phnomibacter sp.
CATACGGGCACCAGCTTTTACAGTATTTTTAAAAGGATAGGTGTCAAACAAGTACAGCAATGTTTCATCAATATTATTGGCCGCCTGTTGTATGGTGGGTTGCGGCTCATTCAGCCATTTTGCAATGTCAAGGGCAAAGGTTGGTGTATCGGCATCGGGTAAAACTGTAATGCCCATTTCGCTCAAAGCTGCGGCATTACATTGTTGTTCGTATTGCGCACGTATAGGAATGCTTAATAGTTTTTTGCCGAGGTATAAAGCTTCAGCAGGGGTTTCAAAACCACCACCGGTAACAATGCCTTCACAACTAATAAGGCTGTTATTAAACAGGCCGTTGTTAACAGGATAGAAAGTGATATTGCCAATACGCTCCACTTGTTTTATGCCTTCTAAGAACCAATGAAAATGTATATGTGGAAGCGAGCGCAAGTGATGCTCAATACAGTTTTGTTTATAAGCAGGAAGATAAACGGTTACGTGTTTTTCGTTCACAGGCTCGCAGTTACGTAATGCAGCTTTTACAACGGGCGGGAAAATGAAATCAGCATACGATTCAAAATGTAGTCCTATATAATTGGTAGCGGGCGCATAATGTTTTAATACCATTTCTCCAAAGGCATTTCTTTTTGCAGGCCTTGGTGTGTTGGCACTTTTAAAACTTGCCTGGTGACCAAATTGCACCGATGGAATATTCTTAATATTACAAGCCTGGCCTGTTATGTATTCAAAATCATTTATCACAATGTCGTATTTCTCTACGGGTAGTTGCAAAGCTTCTTTTTTAGCACGCAACAAGCTGTTATCATTCCAGGTTTTTTTATAATCCAGGCCGCCACATTTACTGTAAAATAAACTCAACCCGCTGCTACGGTATTTAACAGGCAAAGAACATTCCAGTGTAGCATTCGATCCACTAAGAAATACATCTACTTCGCCATGTTTTTGGAGATGTGGCATTAGTTCAATTGCCCTGCTAATATGTCCATTGCCTGTAGCTTGTACGGCATAAAATATCTTCATAACTATTAATGATTTTTTTACTGCTTTTTAAATGGCTTTGTTCAGCGAATGGATGTAAAACATTACTTCATCCGTACTCACATCCAGTATGGGTTTCTCTTTGCTCATTTTTACTTTTTCAAAATCTTTTTCGTTGTAAACAAAAATGTTCCAGCCACCATTTGAATATTCCAATGCACTTAGATTTTCAACCCAATCGCCGCTGTTCAGGTAAACTACTTTGCCTTTGCTGGTTTCAATAATTCTTTTTTGGGGCTGATGAATATGCCCGCAGATTACAAAGTCATAATTTTTTTCGATGGCTAAATCAGCAGCTGTTTGCTCAAAATCACCAATCCACGAAACCGCTTTTTTCACGCTGTTCTTTACCTTTTTTGAAAAACTCATTTTCTCACGGCCGGCCAACTGTAAAGTCCAGTTAATAAATCGGTTTAATAGTATTAGCAGGTCGTAACCTTTGCCACCGAGTTTGGCCAATATTTTGGCGCTGCCTTTTGTGGTTGCATCAAATACATCACCGTGAAATATCCAGCACATACTGCCATTTATTTCTATCACGAGTTTATCCGCAACCTGGAAATTTCCTAGTTGCAACCCGCTGTACTTGCGCATCATTTCGTCATGGTTGCCAGTTATATAAACAACCCTTGTTCCATTCGTAAGCATATTCATTATCTCACGAATAACGGCCATGTGTGCAGCGGGGAAATAACGTTTGTTGAAATTCCAAATGTCAATAAAATCGCCGTTAATGACTAGCAAGTTGGTTTGTATACTTCGCAGGTAGAGGAGTAGTTCCGCGGCATGGCTGCCATAGGTTCCCAAATGAACATCGCTGATTATGACTACTTCAAGATGGCGTTTTTGCATGATTAACGTTTATTAAAATTCACATGCTAATGTGACCACAGCGTTAGCACATCATTATCATATCATCAAGCAATTATGAATAAATAGTGAACAGTTTTAGCCCTGTAAAAAAGGCTGGTGGCTGCGCAAAACTTCAAATCATGCATAATTTGTTTTGAAACTTACCTTTGCGCCTCTTTTAAAGCAAGCAGTAACAAAATATATGAGCCAGCATTTGAGTGAACAGGAATTAATCAGGCGTCAAAAGCTTGATGAAATAAAACAGTCCGGCATTGATCCGTACCCGGCAGCATTGTACCCGGTAAGTCATTTTTCGGTAGATATAAAGGAAGCCTTCAGCGAAGAAACCAAAGATCAGTTTGTATCGGTTTGCGTGGCCGGCCGCATCATGAGTATTAACGATAAAGGCAAGGTTTTTTTTATTAAGATCCAGGATAGTAAAGGTATTATACAGCTGTATGTAAAACGCGATGAAATTTGCCCCGGAGAAGACAAATCATTTTTTGATACCGTTGTAAAACGTGGTCTTGACCTTGGTGATTTTATTGGCAGCACCGGTTATGTATTCATTACAAAAACCGGTGAAACCAGTATTCATGCGCAAACCGTTACACTGCTGGCAAAAAGCCTCAAACCACTGCCTGTTGTTAAAAGGGATGAAGAAGGCAATGTGTTTGATGAGGTTACTAATCCTGAATTTAAATATCGCCAGCGTTATGTTGATTTGGTAATTAATCCCGATGTAAAAGAAACTTTTATAAAGCGAACAAAGCTTGTAAATACCATTCGCGAATTTTTAAATGGTCAAGGGGCTATTGAAGTAGATACGCCGGTATTGCAGGCTATTCCCGGTGGTGCGGCTGCACGTCCTTTCACCACGCATCACAATGCGCTGGATGTTCCTTTTTATTTAAGAATTGCCAACGAACTCTATTTAAAAAGATTGATCGTGGGCGGTTTCGATTGGGTGTATGAGTTCAGCCGCAATTTTAGAAACGAAGGCATGGACCGTACGCACAACCCGGAATTTACCGTGCTGGAATGGTACACTGCTTACAAAGATTATTTCTGGATGATGGAAATAACCGAGCAATTGATTGAGCGTATTGCCATCAACCTGCATGGTACAACCGATGTAACTGTTGGTGATAAAATCATCAATTTTAAAGCGCCGTTCAAACGCGTTAGTATTATGGATGCCATTAAAGAAAATACCGGCATTGATATCAGCGAAAAAGATGAAGACGGTTTGCGGGAAGTATGCAAGCAATTGCAAATTAATGTATCGCCCAATTTTGGTAAAGGCAAATTGATTGATGAGATTTTTGGAGCCACCAGCGAGCATACATACACGCAGCCAACATTCATAATCGATTACCCGGTTGAGATGAGCCCGCTTACCAAAAAG
>JBKJNG010000223.1:0-3488 GCA_046596065.1 Phnomibacter sp.
GGCCGGGGTTGAGGTTTTACCACTCCGCCAAAACGGTAACACCACCTTTTACGGCCTCGCCTAAATGAACGCACAATTTTGTACCCGGCGGCAGCAGCACATCCACACGACTTCCGAATTTAATAAAGCCCATTTCCTGGCCTTGTTTAACTACCATCCCGGGCGTAAGATAATTTACAATGCGGCGGGCAACAGCGCCGGCAATTTGCTTAACCAATATTTTATTGCCATGGGTTGTTTCGTAAACTACGCTGTGGCGTTCGTTATCTGTGCTGGATTTTGGGTCCCATGCAACCAGGTATTTTCCCTTGTGGTATTGGCTGTATAATACGGTTCCGTTAACGGCATTGCGGTTAACATGCACGTTTAACGGACTCATAAAAATGCTTACCTGCAAGCGCTTGTCATTAAAATATTCTACATCGGTAATCTCTTCAATCACTACCACTTTACCATCGGCGGGGCAAATCACTTTGCCGTCATCAAGCGTAGCAATGCGGCCGGGTATGCGAAAAAATGAAATGATAAATAACCAGGCGCCAAAGCTGGCAAAGAGTATTAGTACCGCCAATAACGGATAGCGCTCCCAAAGAAACCAAACAGAAATCGCATTGATTAAACCTAAAACCAGGGTTGCAACGCCTATAGAAGCATATCCTTCTTTGTGTATCGTCATAAAAAAACTGCTAGTGAATTATAGCTGAGGAATGAGTTAGTGGTAAGAGGGCAAAGATAGCCTTACAATTTAATTAGCCGCGGCACTGCCCGATTAATACAGAAACTGCAATCTTTATCCCGGTTATGATAATACAAATTTAATCAGCAGCCATACAAAAGGAGTTGCTATTAAAAGCGAATCGAAGCGATCCATAAAACCTCCATGACCAGGCAACATGGCGCCACTGTCCTTAACATCGGCCATACGTTTTATTTTACTCTCCAGCAGGTCACCGGCGGTACCGGTAAAACCAGCAATGGCAGCTATATATACAGCTTCCATGCTCATATTTCCGGTTACTAAAAAACTACCTAAAGTGCCCATACCTGCAATGCAAAGCACCAGACCTCCTATGGTTCCTTCCCAGGTTTTTTTAGGAGATATTTTTGAGAAAGGCGTTTTGCCAATAAAGGAACCTACGAGGTAAGCGAAGGTGTCGTTGGCCCAAATGGAAAGTATGAGCAGCATTGGATAAATGCGTCCAAAATCAAAGAACAAAGTTTCGCCTTTAAACACCATTCCTTCCTGCCGCAGACCAAGCATCATTCCCCAGCTAAGCGAAATATACAACCAGCCAATGGTTGCTGCAGCAAATCCTTTTAAAATAAATAATGTTGATTTTTGAAAGATGCCAATGGCCAATAAAAGGAAGCCGGCAACTGTTACGGGCAGGTACACATTATCATTCAGGTTATAGCCATTTATGGAATAAGCGGGGCCGCAAAAGCCAAGCATTATGCCATACCCGGTAAACATCAAACCCAGCTTTACATACAGGTGAAAACTAACCTTGTAAATTCTTTCTACCAGGCGGAGGTATTCCCGCCAGCACCCAAAATGTATAATGCTGAACAGCACAAAAAAAGTCCAGTGGTTTACCAGTAATCCCAACAGCATCACTACTACAAATACAAGCGAACTAAGCGCACGGGTTCTAAAAACCTGTTTATTTAAAGCCATTGGATATAATTGGATCTACTGGAAAATGCGTTTTTCAAAAAAGCAGATAGCGGTTTAAATGTGCGTATCTGAGAAAAACTCTATGGGTTTGCCTATGATCTTAATTTTTCAACGCATCATTCATTACCGAAATTGCCAGTTCCTTTAAGTGGATTGGAACATATAATTCATAATGACCGATAGCAATGGTGTACATGCTGTCCTGCTTGTTTAGCACCTGTACAGGTATCTCGTTTTCTTCCAGTCTTCCCTTCACTATAGCTGCTTCGGTATATAGTTTGGTAATGTATAATAATTGCCAGTTCATACAAAAATTTATGGTTCAGTCTTCTCAAAAATAGTATCGTCGAAAGGGTTATCGCGGTTAAAAAATATTTCTTCAGGCGCCTTTTCAGTAGCTGATTTTTTTAGCCATTTAAATAAAACGATTAATAGGGCAATTGAAAAAATGGCAGCCCACCATGGAAAAGTTTCTTCATTGGAAGTATCAACTGGTTTATGCCGTCTTGCATTTATAAACATGATAGTAACCACCGTGGCGTTGTTTATAAAGTGCAGCAAAATATTGTATGACAGGCTATTGGTATAATAAAAAATTAACCCCAGCAGCATGCCTAATGCGATTCTTGGCAAAAACCCATACCAGCTGGCGTGTACCGCACTAAACAATATGCTGGTTACAATAATGGGAAACAAAAAGTGATTTGTTATGCTATTAAGGTTGTCGAGGATATAATGCGAGCGAAAAAGAATCATTACAAATACAAGTATTCCACCGTAAAACAGCCAGGGATTTATAGCAGGCAACCAAATTCCTTTTACACCCATCAGCACAATTGCAAAGGTTACAATGTAGATGAACGAATTGTTTTTCCAGCGGGATAGCATGTTTTGAAGGCCGCCCCTGAAAAGTGTTTCTTCAAAAACAGCTGGTAAAAAAGCAATCATAAATAGTGACAGCACATACTGCCCCACCGTTTTTACATCTCCAATTACTTTTACCTGTTGTTCGTAGCTTTTTTCTACGTTATCGAAATACAGTTTGCTGGATGCAGGCAATGGAATTACTTTATTTAGTATGCTAAGTGCATCAATCATTGGCATACAGGCCACCAATACCAATATACAAATGCCTATAATTTTGAGTGTTACATTGCTATTGAAACCAAGCGCCAGCCACCCGTTACGATAGCATATAAAAGCATAGGCAACGGCCGGTAAAAAAAATATGAATAAGGTGGAAACCAGCTGAACCATCTTAACCGCCGTAGCGTATTGCTGGTTCATCATATCGTGCTCCATATTCATCAGCCCCTGCCCGGTCATGCCAGCCCAAACACCGGCTGCAACCAGGCTACCCACCACCAGTCCAACGCCCCACATTCCCAAAAAAACACCCAGTTGTGCCCATCCGTTAAACCCTTTATTAAAAAGCTTTTTTGCCATAGTTGCAAAGAAAGGAAAGAAGCAATAACGGCCGGGGGAAATAGTTCATAGCTTATAGTTGATGTTTCATGGAATCAGAACTGCGTTCGTATTGTTGTTGTGTTGTTCACTCCCCACTCACGATGCACTACTCACCATTTAAAGGCTCACGGCTTACATTTGCAATCTTTTTGTAAGCATGATCAAGATAGGCGAACATATTTCACTCCCCGATTTTCCGTTGCTGCTGGCACCTATGGAAGATGTAAGCGACCCTCCCTTCAGGGCGGTTTGCAAGGATAATGGCGCCGACCTGATGTACACGGAATTTATTTCGAGTGAAGGTTTGATAAGAGATGCTATAAAAAGCAGGCAGAAGCTGGAT
>JBKJNG010000424.1:0-5446 GCA_046596065.1 Phnomibacter sp.
CAATCATCAAATCAACATCAGTAGCGATTAACGAGTGTTTTTCTAAGAGCGAATTGATATGATCTTTTACAACTTCAATAGTTGGTTTAAACAACGTGCTTACTGCTTTCAGCATAGCATAATTATTTTCATTTGGCTGGTTGCCAAGCACAAAAAAAGCTGCCCCTTCACCACCAATTGCGCCTTTTTTTGGGGAAGGATTTTCGGGGTTCGTAATGTTCTTAAACAAACCAAACCTGTTTAACAAGCTGTAACTTATTGCTGTCATTTCATCTACGGCACCAACCAATACATTGCTGGCATTTCCTTCTTCCAGTAACATCATTGCATCTTCCAATGCATGTTCAAATGAAAAGCCACGATGCACGAATGTGTTATTGTATGCGTGGCAATGCAAAAGCAATCCAATTTGTCCGCCTACAGTATTGTGTGTTGATTGTATGAAAGCGGTTGGTGTAAGCATCGATTCTTTTTGCAACACTTGTTTTTTCAGAAAGACGCCGGTATCATCAAGGCAACCGTAAGCAGTGCCAACCACAATGGCATCCGGCTGCAGGTTGCCCGCAAGTTCCAATGCCTGCATGGAAGCTGCAATACCCATTTTTATCACATGACTCATGCGTCTTGTAAGCTTGGGGTCAATCAATGTGCCGAGATCAGGCCCGGCACAAATAATTGCATTGTTAAACGGTGATGGTGCCGGATGGCTGAAAGGAGATATACTTGCAATAGACCGAATGTAACAGTTCATTTAGTCAATGGTGTGTAGCGAATTGTGAGTAAAAAAGCCAAATACAAACGCTCAATGTTCAATATTCAATGAAATGCAGAACAGCCAAATGCAACTATTCAATGAGTAGAAGTAATTGGCTATTCAGCATTTTATAATTAAACTCCAAAGTGCAGAGCCGGCAACTGGGAACCGGTAACCATTACAATGTGGCAAGGTCAATTACAAAACGGTATTTCACATCACTTTTTATCACTCTTTCGTAAGCCTCGTTTATATATTTGATATTGATTACTTCCACATCGCTAACAATATTATGTTCAGCACAATAGTCAAGCATTTCCTGAGTTTCGGCAATGCCGCCAATAGAAGAACCTGTAAGCGCACGGTTATTACTCAATAACATAAACCCCGTTAACTTAATCGGCTCAGGTGGAGCACCAACGCAAATCTGAACGCCATTCACAGCAAGCATACCAAGGTACATATCGTAGTTGTGCGGGGCCGAAACAGTATCAACTATAAAGTCGAAATGATTGCTGAGGGCTTTAACCTGTTCAGGATCTTTTGTGTTACAAAAATGATGTGCACCGAGCCGTCTTGCATCGGCTTCTTTGCTGGGTGAAGTACTAAGCATGGTAACTTCCGCACCAAAAGAAGCTGCAAATTTTACCGCCATATGACCGAGCCCGCCCAGGCCCAATACAGCTACTTTATGGCCTTTGCCAATTTTCCATTTGCGCAGTGGCGAGTAAGTTGTAATACCAGCACAAAGCAATGGGGCAACGGCCTCCAGGGGAAGTTTATCAGAAACCTTTAAAACGAATTTTTCGGAAACAACAACTTTGTCTGAATAGCCACCGAAGGTTAGTGTTTTGCCATCTTTTTCAAGTGAATTATAGGTTTGAACGCAAAGCCCTTTCTCGCAATGCTGCTCGTAACCATGTTTGCAATTGTTGCATTCCTGGCAGCTATCCACCATGCAACCAACACCGGCTAAATCACCCGCAGCAAAATTTGTTACCTCGCTGCCTACGGCTACAACGCGACCTACAATTTCATGGCCCGGGACCATGGGGTATTTTGAGTTGCCCCATTCGCCGCGTACCTGGTGAATATCAGAATGGCAAACACCGCAATATAAAATTTCCATCATTACATCTTTGGGCCCAACGTCCCTTCTTTCAAAATCCCAGGGCGCTAACATATCGTTTGAATTATGAACTGCGTATCCTTTTGTTGCAATCATATCGATTTATTTTAAGTAAAGTTATTGGCTAACGCCGGTTGTAAAATGTTATGATACTGTTGATCCGAAAAGTCAAGTTTCAAATAATGCAACAATAAAAAAGCATTAAAGTTTAGAGAACACCAGTGAAGAACAATTGCCACCAAAGCCAAATGAATTCGACAGTACGTGGTTGACCGGCGTATCATCACTATAAAACGTTTCGGCGCTAAAGGGGAAACCAGCAATAGGAGTGGTTAAACGCAGGTTAGGATAAACGATATTTTGCTGTACAGATATTGCCGAGAATACTGCTTCTATGCCGCCGCTTGCGCCGAGTGTATGGCCTGTGTATGATTTTGTAGAACTCATTTTTGGAAAATGCGGCTGAAACAACCGCATGATGGCAGTGCTTTCCGAAGCATCGTTATTGGCCGTGCCTGTACCATGCAGATTTATATAACTGATGTCTGCCGGTTGCAGTCCGCTTTGTTGCAGTGCACCTTTCATAGCCAAAAAGGAACCTGTGCCATCGGGGGATGAAGCCGTTTGATGATAGGCATCGTTGGCATTACTACCACCTGAAAACTTGCAATACATTTCTTTGTCCAGGGCCGAAGCCACTTTTGCTGAAACCAACACTACATAACCTGCGCCTTCGCCAAGATTAAGGCCGCTGCGGGTTTCATCAAAAGGTCGGCAATGTTCTTTATCGAGAATCATCAGCGTGTTAAAACCGTTGAGGGTAAATCTTGTAAGTGCATCGGTTCCGCCTGCAACTACAACATCGAGTTTGTTATTGCGGATAAGCCGGGCGCCGTACATAATTGCGTTGGCAGAAGAGGAACATGCGGTACTGATGGTGCTGGTATAACCGGTAATACCAAGATGCTCAGCCACCAGTTCGGTAACGCTGCCGCATTCGTGGTGCACAACTTTTCTTAACCTGCCGGAAGCAGAATTCGATACAAAAGATTCGTAAAATTCTTCGGTTTTATCCATGCCGCCAGTGGTATTGGCAGAAATGAAACCGGTTCGTAAACCGGGTATTTGGTCAATTCCGGCATCCTGCAAAGCCTCAGCCGCAGCCACTGCACTAAGCAATGCAGTTCGGCTTATATGTGAAGGCAAACCGCAAACATCAGCAAGCTGTTCGTTGCTAAGTTTTACTTCAGCAACCGGCAATTCATCCTGGTGAACGGATGCTAAATGCTGCATTGTTCCAATGCCATCCTTGTATTGTTTCAGCGAAGCCAAACATTCAGATAGGTTGTTACCTATTGCTGAAATTATTCCTAACCCGGCTATGTAAATGGTATTATCAGGATGCTTTGCATTCATTAGGTGCTTCTTGTTAAGGCTAAAAAAGTTTATAATTGGTTATACCATGAAACACAAAATGATAAAGCGTCAATCAGGATTGCTATCTTGACCGGCATTCAATGATGTTAGCAATAAAAATTGAATGCACTTAAATCACAAATCACAGATCACAGATCAAAGATTGGCTGGCCGGTTTTCCTGTATAAATTCTGCAATGGTTCTTACCGATTTAAAAACCTTTGGACCATCTTCCGCTTTCGATAGTTTGATGTGATATTGCTGCTGCAATAAAACAATCAATTCGAGTGCATCGATAGAATCAAGGCCAAGCCCCTCGACAAACAATGGCAGATCGTTACCAATATCTCCCGGTTTAAGATGTTGCAGGCTCAATTGCTCAATTATTTGCGTTTTCAATGTATTCATCAACTCTTCCATACTTATAAGGTTGTAAAAAGGATAAAAAATAGTCGTGCTATTTAGTTTCGACTACTTTTTTATCCATCCCGTTTCTATAAATGCTTTTAATGTTTTCGGCGGTAAAATTAATATTTTGGCCTGCATTATTTTTCTCAGCAATAAATAACATGGCTGAGTAATTGTTGTCTTTAAAATCAACCCAACCGCAAACGCAGGCCTTGTTGGACTCGACCTGCAACAAGTAATTTACCTGCTGTTCCAGGAAAGCAGCATCAAAGGTTTCGGTTATTAAAAACATGTTCTCGCCCTGCCAGCCATTGCGGATGCACAGTTCGCCAATTACAATATTGGGAAGCGTGTAAACAAATAAAGCCGGGCTTGCCATTTGTGCCACGGTCTTAAAATACTTAACATCCGTATCAAGACTACTGCTTGCATTGTAAAGCAATAAGCATACAGATTCTGGTTCCAGGTGCTGCAGCAAATTCGGTTGATCTTTTACGGGATCATTCCCTGGCTTCTTTACCAAAAGTTCCGCACAAAGCCATCCCAATTTACACAGGTTGTCCATCTTGTAAAAACGGGGATAGTTAAAATCGAAATGCCGGTAAGCATTTACCAGGAAATCAACGGCATTGGTGGTTACATTATCCCGGAACAATTCGTTTTGATCTTGACAGATAATACCATTTTGAATGGAGCAGGATGATGTAATGTATAGAGGTTGCTGCAACTGAAATTTATTGAACGGCTTCTAATGATTTTTGTTCTGCTTTGATCCGCTTGGCAAGTCTGCTAAGTGCAATTTTATGATCTTTTACATATGGATTTTCAAGATCCCAAACATAGCCTGCCAGTACCGAGCAGATCTGGTTTTTTATTTCCTGCCTTGGTTTATCTGCAAAGAAAATTGTATCCAGCGTGCCATCGTACCAGGCCATTACGTAGGAACGGAAGGTATTGATCCCCTGCATCATCGGCTCCATATAATCCTTTTCCCAGTCTACAACTTCACCCTTTAATTTTTTAATAACAAGGTGCGCTGCTTTCTGGCTACTGACGCTTGCAAGTGTAACGCCCGATGAAAAGACGGGGTCCAAAAATTCGGTTACATTGCCTGTAAGCACAAAACCTTCCCCATAAAATTTTTCGCAGGTGCTCGACCAGCCTTGTAAAGTCCGTGTACCAAACACCAATTCAACTTTTTCAAAACGCTTTTCCAGGTATGGCTCATCGGCAATCATTGCCCGGAACTTTTCTTCGTTCGTTCCATCATATGCATCAAAAAAAGAACCATCGCCCACAAAACCTAAAGAAGTTACGCCATTGGAAAAAGGGATGATCCATACCCAAACGCCTGGCTTATGTACCACAATGGTAATGCGGTTTGGCTCTTCATCCATATTCCGTTTTAAGTCTACTGTATGGGCAAACAAAGCGGTGCGGGTTGGCAGGTTTGATGGCTTATCGAGGTTGAATAATTTTGGAATTACGCGGCCATAGCCACTGCCATCAATAATGAATCGTGCTTCGATGGTTGATTGATTGCCTTCTTTATCTTCTACAGTAGTGATGGAATTACTGCCGTTAAATTCAATACCGGTAACGCTGGTTTCATAATGCACGGGAACGCCCATGGATTCAACTGTATCGGCCAGCGTTTTATCAAATTCGGCACGGGGAACCTGCCAGGTATAATTCCATCCTTCCGTAAATTGGTCGGCAAAAAAGTAGTCGCAAACTTT
>JBKJNG010000634.1:0-3048 GCA_046596065.1 Phnomibacter sp.
TTTCTTCAAAGAGTTCTTCACCTACTTCAAAATCCGGTTGAATTTTAACCGCATCAGAATAAGCAATTTCTTCATTGGGATCCATTACGTCGCCATCTTCAACAATAATTCTATGCCGCAGTATTTCAAGATCCCCTTTTTCGGCATTTACAATTACGTCAAAATTTTCATCGGCACCATATTTTTTGCGAAGTAAAGTCTTGAATACATCCTCCACAACTTTCATCAGGGTCGGACGGTCGATATTCTCCGCGTCTTTGAACTCCTGGAACGCTTCAATCAGATTAATACTAGCCATAGCTTTGAAAATTTCAAATACCAAACGAGGTTACAAAGCTGCACCCGGTTTGGATTGTTTTAGAATTTAATTTGAACACTTGTTGATTTAATGTTACTGAATAAAACATGGTATTGTTTTACCAATAGCTTTTTTCCTTTCCCTGTAACTGTTTCTATTTCTATACTTTCATCGTTTACCGCTTTTAATTCCCCTTCAAGCGAAGTAACCGCCTCTCCTTCTTCCACAGTTAAGGACACGCCTGCCAATGTTTCCACCCTAACCCATCGCCCAATATTTTTTACATATTGGCGCTTTAATAGTAGCGGTTCGCCTATACCAGGACTGCTTACTTCCAATGAAAAATCACCATCGGGAAATAATTGCTGCTCTTCCAGGATTGCATATAAACGGCGGTTGATCTTAATACAAGTTTCAATCGTAATTCCGGCATCGCCATCAAGAAACACCTTGATATTGTTGGTAGGTTTGATACGCACCTGAACCAGAAAGTAACCCGGCATCTCTTCGAGAAGCCCATTAACCATATTTTCTAATGCCTGTATCAGAGATTCGTTCGCCATTATTACAACCAGAAATTAAAACGGATTATGCGCAAATGAAAAGGGAACGGTGTCCGTTCCCTTCTTCAGCGTCATTTTCCGCTGCAAATGTAAGGGCAGTGCCTGTATTTACCAAACAACAAGTTTTTTTGTGAATGCGAGGGTTTAATTCATATTCAGGCCATTGTCACTTAAATTTTTTAACAGGTTTTAGTCTTTAATGATTATAATTTTGCTTGCGTTATGCAATACATTTTTTACGCCATACTTATTTACCTGCTTTATCGGTTTATAGTCGGTTTTGTAATTCCTGTTATAACTGCTACCTCCCAGGTAAAAAAGCAGTTTAACACTATGCACCAACAATCCGAAGCCCAACAGCAACAAGCGCAAACAGGCAACCGCTCTACCATTAACGGGGTTGATCAAAAACCCAAATACGATGTCGAAGGTGAATACATTAAGTTCGAGGAAATTAAAGAAAAATGACCTCCTGCCAAACCATTATTCCCGTTTTTAAGAACTTTAGACATACCGAAAGCGATTGAATTTTTATAAACTGGAACGGCTTTATCAGATCCTTTTAGCAACAAACTGGTTTTACAGCTCCTGCTGTAATAAATGTTTAAATAGCTAACACTGATGGCAAAGCCTCTTCAATCAGCATTCCGTTTTCGAGCCATAAAGTTTGCAAACCTGCCGCCTTTGCGCCTTCTATATTTTTAAAAGTATCATCTATAAACAAGGTTTCTTCCGGAAGCAAATTGTTTTCGGTTGTAATAAAAAGAAAAGAGGCGGGGTCTGGCTTACGATAATTCATTTCATGCGAATAGTAGGCTTTCTCGAAGTAATCATGAAATTGTTGCTTTCCGAATTGCGCCTCAAAAGTGGAAACAAAGGCCTCATAATGAATAAGGTTAGTATTGCTAAACAGGAATAACCGGTACTTCTCTTTTAGGGTTGTAAGCATGGAAAGACTTGATGACCTGTAGCTACCCAACAAAGCATTCCAGTTCGCCATTATTTCATCATCGGTAATATCGAGACCAGTACCTGAACGAAATAAATCATAAAACTCAGCTGGTGTAATCAACCCTTTCTCAAGATCCGCAAACAAAGGATTGGAGTGGGATTGCTGGAAATAATCATCAAAATTCCCGACACCCGACCGAATAAATGCTTCCCTTGTTTTATTAAAATCAATATCCAGCAAGACGCCTCCGAGATCGAAAATGATATTTTTTATCATGGTTGATGGCTTCATTTACAGATGATAATCATTTTAATTCCTGGCATACAGGATTGTAAATGAATTACAATTTTAGAAAACGATTCATTATTTACAATGAATAAATACCGGTAAGTTATATAAGGCCGTCATGCCGGATTGGACACTAATGAAGTTCATGCTATTGCTACCATTTTTGGTGGTTATTATAACGCAGCCATCTTGTTTTTTAACCACCAATGATTACATTACTTAACCACTAAACTAATTATCGAATGCGGAAGACTGTTTGTTTGAACCGCCTGTCCTTCTATCCAAAGCGCATAAGGCAACTCGCCATTGGTTTGGTTCATAACTACCACCACAAGGCTGCCATCAGTATTTAAAAAAGCGGTGGTTATAAGCGGGCTGCGACTGCCTGAACTGCTGATGCCTTTTGCACCCGGCCTGATAAATTTTGAAAAATGGCCGATGTAATAATAAGCATTGGTATAAATCAGTTCACCGGTTTTTGTATCGGCATGGACTGGCGCAAAGCAAAAATTTCCTACATGGTTCGGGCCGCCTTTTTCATCGAGCAATACGTTCCAATCTGTCCAGGCAACCGTACCGTTGTTGAAATCGTTGATCATAGATAGTCCGTAACGTTCACCCAGTTTCCAGTCGTTTATACGGCCCATGTCGAATTTCTCATTGCAACCTTCGGTAAAAATCAGGTTCGTATTTGGAAAAGCTTCCTGAACCTTCTTCACATTTTCAAACGTTGGATCCCCACCACTCCAGCTCTCGTACCAATGAAAGCCAACACCCCAGGCATATTTGGCTGCGGCAGGATCGCCTAGCAATGCGTTCGCCCGCTGAAACATCAGGTCCCTGTTATGATCCCAAATAATGACTTTTTTACTTCCCATACCTGCTTTTTCAAGCGTTGGACCAAGACTTGTTTTAAGAAAATTAGTTTCATCTTCTGCGGTGTACAA
>JBKJNG010000086.1:0-7403 GCA_046596065.1 Phnomibacter sp.
CACATACTAAAAATGGAAATTTTGGCAACAGGTGATGCAGGTAATGCCAGTAGCGATCGGGCTCGGTAAATGCGAATTTTTCAACGAACATTTTTTTCGCCAGCAGTACTTCTTCCATCCTTTCCACCGTGATATCGTAGTAGGTAATGGCAGGCGCTTCACCATAACCTTTTATACCAAAATGCTCCAGTTCAACTATAAACGTTGGCTGATGCGTTTTGGTTCCCTTTGAAATGGTAAACGGATATTGAAAAGGAAGATTGAATATTTTATGTCGAACTTTCATGAAAAGGTTAATGATTGAGATAAGCAAAAAAAAGAGGAAACAACTTCCTATTTTCCTTCTCCTGTAAAAATTATTCTTAGCGTATGTATCATAATTTTAAAATCGAGCAGCAGCGAAATATTTTCGATATAAATTAAATCGTATTCCATGCGTTCTACCATTTGCGGCACATTGCTGGCATAACCAAATTGCACCATGCCCCAACTGGTAAGCCCTGGTTTTACCATCAATAAATATTTGTAGTAGGGATTTATTTGAATGATCTGATCAATGTAAAACTGCCGTTCAGGCCTTGGACCAACAAGGCTCATTTCACCTTTTAAAATATTCCAGACCTGCGGCAATTCATCCAGCCGCCATTTACGCATCGTGCGACCCCATGGTGTAATCCGCGGATCATCATCAGTGGATAATGCAGGGCCATTTTCTTCTGCATTCACATACATCGAACGAAATTTTAAAATCGAAAAAGGCTTTCCTTTATAGCCAATGCGTTGCTGGCTGTAAATGATTGAGCCGGGTGATGAAAGCCTTACACGGATGGCCGCAAAAAGAAATAATGGCCATAACAACACTATAGCCGCCAGGCTGCAAACAACATCGATCAGCCTTTTAAAATTCTGCTGCCAATCGGGCATCAGGTTTGTTTTTAGCGCAATAAATTGCCCTGAAACAAGGTTATGCGTACGAACAGAACCTTTCAAAATATCGAGTGTGTCCGGCACCAATAAAATGTCTACATCTTTTTCTTTTAAACGACTTAACCATTGCTCGGTTTGTACATTATTTTTTAAGCCGGCAGTCATAATAACTTTTTCTATTCCGTGCTGATCTATCACTTGTTCCAATTGCTCAAACGTACCTAAACAGGTTGCCCATTTTTGCGAGACTGATTTTATTTGTTCAGGATTTTCGAGATAGCCCGCTACCTGCCAACCTGTAATATGGCTGTCTTTTTGAATATCACGAAAGGCCTTTATAGCTGCTTTGTTATTGCCTGCAATCAATACATTAAAACCTGCTTTTCCTCTTTTTATCTGCGTTTTGATACGATTTAAAATAATGGCTCTTCCACTAAAAACCAGCAGGCACTGAAATGCAAGCAATGTAAAAAACGCCTTGTAATAATAAGTGAGATCGAACTGGTTTTGTATATCGTCAATTAAAAAAACAAAGTACACGCCCACCACGCCAATAATGCTTGTGATAACGGTATTGGTAAATTCATTCAGCCGCGAACGTTCGTATAAATTTCTTTGATAAGTGCCGGCAAGCAGGTACAAAATGATCCACAAAAAGGGAATAATTATAAGGCCCGGAAGAAAGGTGGATTCTTTTAATGGTTCGAAAAACTGGTATTCGTTAAAAAGTATTTGCTTGCGCAGAATGTAAAAGATCGTCCATGCAATGGCGGAGCAAACGAAATCGCTGATTACGTACCAGTAAACGCCTATGGGTTTAGGGTAACGCATTTGCTGATGTCGGATGTCGGATTTCTGATTTGTGATATTTAATTTTCCTGCTATCAAACGAACGAACGATTTTTTTGATGAGGGTTGATAGTTGAAAAATTTGACTTTATACTTATAACCAAATTATGCTGATTAAAATAAACCGCAGTTTCATTACAAATCAGCAATGCAAAAATCAATTGGTAAGTACCGTTGTATTACTAATCTTTTCTAATATCTGGTGCGCAACTTCCATAGCAAGAAAACCATCAACTTCACTTACTACCGTTGGTTTATCATTTACAATAGCATCAACAAATGATTCCAGTTCAGTTTTAATAGCATTGTTTTCTTTTATTTCAGGATTAGCAATGGCAATCACTCTTTTGCCTTTGGGCGTTTCAAGATCGAAAGAAAAAACATTAGTATCGCTGTCTTCTTTTATCTTAATTATCTCGGTTTTTTTTGCCAGAAAATCAATACCAATATATGCGTCGCGTTGAAACAACCTGATCTTACGCATCTTCTTCATACTAATGCGGCTGCTGGTAAGATTGGCCACGCAACCGTTGTTAAATTCGATGCGCACGTTGGCAATATCGGGCGTGTCGGTCATAACGGCTACGCCACTTGCATAAATGTTTTTTACGGGGCTCTTAACGATGCTTAAGACAATGTCCAGGTCGTGGATCATGAGGTCGAGAATCACACTTACCTCCGTGCCACGTGGATTAAATTGCGCCAGCCTGTGCACTTCGATAAACATGGGATTGATGGCGTATTGCTGTGCGGCGATGTAAGCCGGGTTGAAGCGCTCCACATGCCCTACCTGGAATTTTACATTTGCTTCCTTTACAAGCTTAAGTATTTCCGTAGCCTCGGCCATGGTGGCTGATAAGGGCTTTTCTACAAAAACATGTTTGCTTTTACGAAGGGCTTTGTCGCATACCACATAATGATGATCGGTTGGCGCCACAATATCCACGGCATCCACGGCATCAATCAGTTCATCGATATCTGAAAAGCGTTTCAGGCCATACTTTTCCTGCACTTCTTTAGCCGCTTCATCCGAAGGATCGTAAAAACCTACCAATTCGACCCCGGCGATTTCCTTCCAGTTATTGAGATGATACTTCCCCAGATGACCTACTCCAAATACACCTATTTTAAGCATTGTTCGCTTTTTATTGCATTCAAAAATAAGGTTGTAAACCCAAAGAATTGTAATGGTTTGAAAGCCGGCAAGTTGGCGGCGGACTGGCTCAGTTAAGTTTCTGTTTGGCCTTTTTGGCAGGATTGAGTTTGCCCGTGAGCAGCTTCACCTTTTTTTCAAACGAAACGAGCGCCTGTTCCTCCTGCCTGATGAAACTATTATCGGCCAGGCTTCCCATCACCTTATCCATTTCTGCCTGCGTATCGTACACCATTTTACGGAAGGGATTGTTGTAATCTTTTTCCCGGCTTTTTTTAATCCCTTCCAGCATCCATTGTTTGGTAGATTGCGCCTTTTGCAATAACTGAGTGATAGTTTCCGCATCAGCAGTTTTTACATCAATCCCCGATATATCTTTCAGGCTTGCCAGCGCATGCAACTGCTTTTTATTATCGTATACGTCGCCTTCTTTAGCATACCAATCGTGTACTTCGTCCCAGCTATTTATTTTGCTGCCATTTATTTTTTTCAGCAAGTTGTCAACATCGCTGGCGGGAATTAACTGGCCACCAATGTTCTGCCAATCGCTGCGTTTATTACGGGCTGGCAACGCTGACTGCAATTGACTCAGCGAGTCATGCGTTTCCATCAACTTCATAATAGCCAACGCCCCATAGAAGCTAACCAATTCTTTAAAAATACCGTAAGCTTTAGCCGTTTTTAATACGATTATCTTTCTGTTACTGTTTTCAAAACCGGGTAGTAAAACTTCAAGTGAATTAATACTTTCATCTTGTTTGCCTAATAATTTTTTACCAGTTGTTATGGCTTCTATGTCGCTGGCAGCCTGCTTTCCCTGGTGTTTAACCAAGGCATTGCCAACCGCTTTTTCCAGTAGCATCATCGCAGTAAACATTTCGTTTACCGTATCCGGCGCCAGGTAATCATATTCAATTTGCTGCACTTTATCGGGCCGTTTATCACGGTCGATATATTTCCAGGCGTTGCGGGCTAGACCATACATATTGTACATAAACCAATAGGCCGGCATCACCTGTAATACATCTTTCGAAAGATCCTGGCTAACCAGTGAAAATGGTATGGCAATGTCAAGTTCCGCCGGGTAGTCGCCCTTGGCAATAATGGTGAAAGAGGCAAACCTGCTATTGTGTTTAAGACTTACACAAAGGCCAGGCCAAAAGCCACGGCCTGCAATCATTTCACCATCGGCACTGCGGCTGTTATGGTTGCTACCAATGGTTGCACCGGCTGCCATATTGCTTTGGCCCATTATTAAAGCTGCACATAAAAAAGAGTTGTTATGATGTTGTTCATGGGCAGGAAAAATAAGGGAGTTCAGCACTTCGCAGCAACTGATAGTTGCATTGTTGCCGAGGTACGAATTAATAAGCCTTGCACCATATTTCAATTGCGAATTGCTGGCCATTATAAACCTTACTGCCTTTACGCCATAAAAAATTCTGCAGCCAAAACCAATAATGCCGTTTACCAGTTCGCATCCCTCGCCTATCTGGCTGGGTGCATCTGCCCTTGATTCGATAGTGAGATTTTTAAGTTTGTTGGCGCCTTTTAAATAAGCATCACTTCCTATCCAAACATCTTTAATAATTGCGCAATTTTTTATAACGGTACGATCGCCTGTTTTACCATAAAAGCCGCGTTTGGTTTCAAATTTTTTCTCGGTAAATATTTTGAACTTTTCCAGCAGGACTTCGTTATCACGGTACTTGCTCCATAGCCAGGCATCGCCAGGTAACATGCCGTTAAATGGTATTACCCGCCGGCCTGCATTTTCGTTGCGCAGTTCCATCCAAATACGAATGTCTTCTCCTTCGCCTTCTTTAACAATGCCATTACCAAATTTTGCAAATGGCGTGGTAAGCATTTCGTTTACGTTCACAATAATTACTTCGCTGCCAATAATGTAATGGCTCAGGTAATTTACATTATCTATCACCACATTATCGCCAAAATCGCAACTGATGATGGTGCTGTTATATAACCCAACCGGTGCACGCATTTGGCTATATTCTAAAAAAAATGGTTCGAGTTTGCCTATTCGCACCAGCCCGTAAAATTTACAGTTTTTAACGAGTTCAGGATTGAAGGCATCACTTACAAGCAGGTTATTCCAGTTATCGCTGGAGTTACGGTTGCGTACCAGCGCTTCAATTTCATATGCGGTTAGCTGGCGATAGTTAATTCCGTTCCGGTTTTGCAGGTTACGCAAATAAAATTCATCGCATCCTTCGGGCAGGTATTTTGGTTCAATAAAATCATAGCCTAATTTATCGAGTTCAATCTTGCGGATGTCGTTCATATTATTTTATTGATGCAAAAGAATTAACGGATCGAGTTTAGTTAAACCTCACAACAGCAATAACTATTCAGCAGTAATGCAATAATTAGAGTCATATGCTGTCAATCTGAAATAAACTTCCGACAAATGTAATGTGCATAATGCACTGCTTGTAATGCAAAGTAAAATGTAAAAGAAGGAATGGATCAGAGCAATGTTCCCTGCATAAATTTCAGCCTTTGCTTCATTTTAGGGCTGGCTAAAAAGCGATATGCTATATGAACTCTTGCATTACCACCATAGTAGGTATAGGTGGCCTTATCACCAGCGGCAACAATTGAATTATTTACCCAGGTAATGTTGGTCGAAAATTTACGGCTGTTATAACCCACACCGGCTTTAAAAGCATAATTGGGATTGAAAGCAAACTTTGTGTCGCTTCCTTGTAAAGTGGTCGTTTCTTTAAGCAGGTTTACAGAAAGACTACCTGTGGCAGAACCACTGATGAAAAAATGTTTGGCCAGCACCAATGTGTAGGCATAGCCAGCACGGGGACCAATATCACCAAACTGAATTTGACGTACGTTACCCGAGCGGTAAGCTGAGTTTATTGCAGCGGGCACAAAAGCACTATCGGCCTTTGCCAGGCCATAAACGATTTCGGCGCCCAATAAAAAGCTGCCGGCGGATTTTATTTGCCATTCGCTTTGAACATAGGTTGCCCGGTAAGAAAATTTTCCCCAGTTTAGTACATAATAACCGGATACTCCTGCCTGCAATAAGGAAAGGTCGGGGCGTGTATACCAGCCATTATTAGTTTCTGCCTGAGTTCCTTGCGGCCATAAATAAAAGCCTTTATAATATTGGGTTAATAAGTCGATAACGAATTTAGGCCCGTAAAAATGCGCCTGTAGATCAAGCGCTTTTGTATTGCCCTTTTTCAACTCTTTTTTATTGTTGTTCATGAAGCCAAAACCAGCGGAAATATTCACCGTAAACCAGCCATAAGTGGCTCCAACGCCCAGTTTAATTTTTGAATTGGGGCGATACTTTAATACGCTGGAACCACCTTTATCTTTTACATCGAGAGAAAGATATTTTTGAGAAAGGTAAACACGGGTTGTTAACATAGTGTCGTACGATTGTATATAAGATGGATCTAATATTGGCTTGACATGTTTCTGTGCATTGCATGGCATAACCGCAGCCAATAACACAAGAGCAACCAGCAAACAATATCGTTCAATCTTTTTTACACCAACGCTAAGCATGAATAACAAACATAATAAATTATGCCTGCCATAATTGTTGACAGTTATACCGGATTTGGGGAGACAATAGTTGCAGGAATTCCCACTAAGCAAATTCCTTAATTCTTACAATTGCTGGTTTTATTCTGAAATTCTGGTTTATTGCCTAACCATACTCCGATTGCACGATTTGTGTTTATGCCAATTCTCCAATTACAAACCTGCTGTTTTTGTGGGATAGTCTTTCATCAGGCGGCATTCTCTTTATCAGAATTAAACAATAAAAATAATTTCATTACCAGCGGTATGCATGTTGCACCCGCCTACTTTCTTTCAGTAGCCAAAATATGATTGTTGTAAAATGAACCATCAGCAGCATTGGCATTACAAATTTTATCATCATTAACTGATTTGAGACTTATATGCAGCCGAAATAAATTCAGCAGTTTAATACCATAGTTATCTTCAATGGTATAATGTGCAACAGAATCTTTTACACTTAGTGGATGTATTTTACTGGCTGATAACACCCAGGTACTAACTGCATAAACACCCCATTGATAATCCACTCCCTTTTCGACATTACCTAGTTGTGAGGCGGTTACCTTATTTATCACCTGTTTGCCAAATTCCAATTGCTTGTACCGTATGTCAAGATGCTGTTCGTAATTATACTACGTTATATAAAAGAACATTACCGGAATACTGCTGGAAACAATCAGCCTTGTTAATGACATTAAAAAAAAAGTGCACGTAATTCCACTTATTAATAAATGAAACAGTAAGGCAGACGGAAATTGAATGGATTAAAACACCTGAAATAAGGCCCGGCATGTATTTACAATTGGGCAAATTTGTTGCAATGCCGAATCATTTTCATGCGATATTAATAATTGGTGACAACGAATACAATTTTGATGATCCGGGTAGAGACGACATGCGT
>JBKJNG010000476.1:0-3016 GCA_046596065.1 Phnomibacter sp.
TTTCCCAATTTGGAAAATAAAATATTTTAATTGGCATGATTTTATTTTCACCAAATTGCTTTTATTTGCTACGAATTAAACCAATAAATCCAGGACTAACCACCAAAACGCTTGCGATAATAATCCAAAAATGCTTAAAGTAAATTTTGCCGCATTCCATATCCCGGCTAAAAAATACTGTTTATAAATAGTGTAATACGTTTGTTTGGTCAGTGCTTACTGCTTAAGATTATGGAATCTACTTTCGAACGCATTGATCTTTGTATCCTAGGTTTCTTTAATAATGCCATACAGCCTGCTACCTATACGCTGGCCGATTGTGCCGTCTTTCAGCATGAATTAAAAGAAAGTTATTTGGCCCTTCGCAAAAGCGTTATTGCCTTTGTCTTTACTGCTGATGACAATCGCAAAGTAGAATACCGCATCCAGCAAATTCAACGACAGTTCGTGCAGCTTGCCAATTATGTAGACAATTTTCAGTCCTCAGAAAAGTCAATTAAAAAGAAGTCATCCTATTACAAGGATGCATGCCACGCGGCCACCCGGCAAGTGGAAGAAGTTCTCACCTTTCTCGAACAAAACTTTCCGCATTACCTGAATATGCACGAAAACGTGCCTGCAGGGTACAAACGTTTATTACAAAGTGAAATGAAGCAACGGGTTGTTCAGGTAAAAGAATTCCTAACTACACTCGAATTGACGGATGAATATGTGCAATTGATCATGCAGCCTGCAGAAGAATTCCTACAGGCAAACGACCGTAAAACATTCACTTATCACGACAAGTGGTATCTCAAACATATGTATGAAGAATTGATTGAGGCTTTTGAAACGCCAGTATCCGAAAGCAGTTTTAATAAAATGACTAAATTCCTGGTTAGCATCAATTTCAATTCACCTTTTTTCCTTGAGTATTTTACAAAATCAATTGCCCTTTCTGTTACCAATGCTGACAACTTTGCTGCACAAATTGAAAAATTATCCTGGTGGGAAAAAGAAATTGCTCACTTATACCAGTCTGTAGCCACGCCATATAGACCGCAAATACCTGGAGCAAAAGAATCGCTGGAAGCGTGGGTCAGGAATGAAACGAAACACCTGGAGAAATTGCACCAACTGGCATTGATAATGCCACCGCAACATGAAGCCGTTATGCCTCCAGCAACGTTTTCAACCAGCTTGTCAGTACCGGAATTAGCATGTCTTTTTAGGGTGCTCGCAGACAATAAAATATTTCATCACGAAAAGCAGCAGGAAATGATCACTTTTTTTGCCAGGCATTTTAAAACAAAAATGACCGATGGAATTTCTCCGAATAGTTTCAAAAATAATTACTACGATGTAACCCCTAAAACAGCAAAAAATGTAAGGGGTATTTTAATTGAATTGATCAATACAACAAGGAGTTTTGAATAAGGTTGACTCATATTGAATTTAAACAAATCAGTGATCAGACATCCAACGTCGTTTAGTTAAGCAGCAATTTTCCAAAAGCCGTTCGGGTGATAAAACAATTTTGGTCTGGCGGTTATGCAGCGGGCTGCACACAGCGCAAACGGGCATGGAGCGAGCACGGCGTTATCTGCCTCATGGCAACAATAGCAATGCAAATATTTTCATGCTTTTAAAATCTCAATAGTGGGGCAGAGAACAGGCCTGCTGCTCCAAATGCTCCGTGGTAATGGCCCAGCACGAACTTAGTATTAGCAACTTTTTACGGGCCATGATGCGCCTTGTGCAGCCCGTGAATTTTTTGCTACTTTTTGTTTCACACAAAAAGTAGAAGACAAATTAATTTGTGTGCCTGCCGATATAGGCAAAGATTTGAAGCAAAGGCGTCAGCAAAATCGTCTGTAATTCCTAAACTAAACGACATTGGATCAGACATCATTAAATCATCGATAAAAAATTAATACTGCTTCAATGCTTCAACTAATCCGTGTTTCTTTACCAGGTCTATTATTTCGTTCTGCACATGCAGGTTATAACCATCCATTTTCCATAACGCACTTAAAGGATAGGCAAGTAAATCTTCAAGTGTATGCATTCGGTGCTTAGCCGCAAACGAAGCCAGGTATATACCATTTATCTGGTCTAATGTAATTGTTGATGCATCAATATTGTCCATGGCAAAAAGTATTGCAAATTACAAAAAAATAGGCGTGGAACACAAATCCATCGCCATTGAGGAACCGGTCAGTCCACTCCGCAAATGAACAGTACCCACGCCGTAACGTAGGCGAATCGTCCGTCTTAAGAGCGGAGATTGAAAATTTGACCGGTTTTCAGTAGCCCCTCGATAGCTTATCGCAGTAATATTTTCCTGTAATGCTGTTTTAAATCATAACGCGATAAATGTAACTATTCAGGATTGTATCGCTTCAAAATGCCATTTTCGGAATGTTAACATATAAATATTTCGCTTAAATAATTAGTAGTCAATGGGGTTGCTAGGGGTTGCGCAACCCCCGCAACCCTTTTTGTATTCAGTTTACTTTTCTCTTTGGTGTACTAAAAACCACTACAAAATGGCAGCAACCATCATCACCAAAGAAGATCTTATTGAGTTCAAAGAAGAACTCCTCAACGAACTCCGCGACATCATCTCTCCTGTATGTAAGCCAGCCACAGATAATGGCAAACAATGGCTTAAGTCCTGGGAAGTAAAAAAGATGCTCGGCATCAGCCCGGGCACTTTGCAGTCTATGCGGCTTAAAGGCACCATCGCTTATACAAAAGTGGGTGGACTCATTTTCTACAGCTACGATGATATCCTCAAACTCATGAAACCCCAAAAGCCACCTCAACGCTCCGTCCGCTCCAATTCCTTCACCAGGTACCCTAGGTGATAAAATCCTTCCTTTCGCTTTGAACGTTTCACGTCTCACGTTTCCCATTTGACGTTTCACCACACATCTGTCATCCTGAGCCTGTCAAAGGACTCACCACTCACTATTCACTATTCACGATTCACCATCAACAATTCACCACCATGACCTACATCAATCACCTCAAT
>JBKJNG010000224.1:0-7086 GCA_046596065.1 Phnomibacter sp.
AGTTTTATAGTTAAGCCAGCTTACATCCACAGCAACATAATTAATGGCCCAGCAGGTTAACAGCACTGCCGCAGATGCACCACCGAGGGTGTAAAAGGTTTTTTCGTTGATTAGTTCGGTAGGTAAGGTGCCGGAAGGAGTGTCGCTCATATCAATCATATTGAATTTCTAAGATAGCAAACACTTTGTTAAAATTTATTATTATTCTGGTAGTGTAATATTGGGTTAAAAAACCTCAGGATCTATTATGCTACAGCAAAATTTTCACCGGCTTTCCATCGAATACAATCTCTATTCGTTGCCATTGGCCGTTGGTTGCAGGGGTAATTTTTTTGTTATTTACCATGGCAGAAGTAATGGTTGTAACCGGCAGTTCGATCCATAGATTTCTTTTTACTCCCACTGGCCAGTTTTTTGCGTTAATCGTTATGGTTCTTCCTTTCGTTGTCTTAATTGCTTTGAATAAAACAGCCTGGTAGTTTTTGGTAATGACGGAATTCGGGTTGGCGCCATCATCATCAAAAAAAGTGTAACTGCTGTTATTAGCAGATGGATAATAGCGAATGATTACAGGCGTTTGAGCATTGTAAGATGCGGTGGAATTGTATTGCGCATCCATCCACATGGGAACAAAACTGCCACCTTTTACATATACCGGCATCGTAGCAATATCTACTGAATCTATTATCCATTCTCCGCCAGTTTTTACAGTATTATTTTGAAAGTTGTACCAATCGCCTTTTGGCAAATACAACTTCCTGGAGCTTGCGCCGGGTTGCAAAACAGGCGCTACCAAAAATGCATCGCCCCACATGTATTGATCTGCTGTTTGTAATAAAACGGTATCATCGGTATTGTAATAAAACATAGGCCGTATCAACGGTTTTCCAAGTGAAGTCTGCTCGTAAGCAAGCGAATAATTGTAAGGCAGCAAAGCATAGCGTTGCCTGATCAGGTTTCTGGCAATGGTCTTATAGGGCTCGTTTTGATACGCAGGTTCCGATGGTATATTCTTAACGCCTGCTTCAAGATCGCCGAATGCTGTGCCATGCGGCCTGAAGACGGGCGTGTAGGCAGCAAATTGCAACCAGCGGATGTACAGCTCCGGATCGTCTTCGCCACCGCCAAAACCGCCCGCATCGCTGTGTATGTACGGGATGCCGCTGAGGCTCATACTTTGCAGGTTTAGCAGCTGCGCCCGAAAACCGCTCCAGTTGCGGCCAACATCGCCGGTCCATGGAAAAACACTGTAACGCTGGCTTCCTGCAAAGCCCGCCCGGTTTAAATAAAACAACCGCTTTGCAGGGTATTCTTTCCTGAAATTTTGCGAAAGCATTTTGCTCCATTGATGGCCGTACATATTATGTACTTCATTAGCGCTCATAAGGCGGTTAACGCCAAAGGAAGCCACGTTGTGGTACATGTCTTCGGGGTGCTTTTCGGGCTCGCCCAAATCCCCCCACCAACCTGCAATGCCCTTGTTCATTTGCGCTTTATAAAACAGCCAGAACCATTGCTGCGCATCGGGCCGGAATAAGTCAACAAGCCCCCCTTTTCCAAAGTAAAAATCCTGCAATGTGTAGGGTTTGCTCATGCTATCCGTAGCGAGATAAGGAAGACTCGCCTGGTAGTTTTTGGTACCCTGTAACATGAAGGGCTCTGTTACAAGAATTGTGTTGATGTTTTGCTTTTTAAATTTATTGATCATAGCCTCCGGAGTTGGCCATTTATCCCGCTTCCAATCCAGGTTGCCAAGCGTTCCTTTGATGCTGTCGCCAAACCAAAACAAATCGAGTATAATGGCATCGGCAGGAAAGCTGTCTTGCTTCATGAGTTGTACTACATCTTCGGCCTGCCGCTGGCTGCGGTATCCAAACCGGCTTATAAAATTACCCAATGCCCATCTGGGCGGCAACGGTTGCCTGCCGGTAAGTGAAGTATAGTTCTGCAATATTTCATCCATGTTTTTACCGGGGATAATGTAGATATCAACAGCCCCGCTTTCAAAGCCAGCTTCAAATATTTCAGGCTTTGTTTTGCCCACATCAAAATAACCTTTAGAAGGGTTGTCGAACAACAAACCATAGCCCGCTGTGCTTACTAAAACGGGTACGGAGTAATTAAGCTGGTCAGCACCTTCGCCATAACCATACCATGGGTTATTATACAATGTAATGCGCTGCCCAACCCGGTTAAGCGGTAATGCTCTTTCGCCACCGCCAAACAATTTTTCGCCGGGCTGCAATAAAATTTGAACACCGCGGTGATGGCCACTATCAAAACCATTTAAAAAATGCACCAGCATACTTCCATAAGAAACCGTTACCGATCTGCTCATTCGTGTTACCTGCGGTTTGGTGGTTTTAGGCGTTGGTACAATGCCCGAATGTGGAATTTCTTTAGCCGTTGTAACCGGCTTTGCAATTACTGCGTCTGATATTTGCTCGTTGTGTGCAACATTGCTTCCTTTCCACGAAAGTTTTACAATGTTGCCCGGATACAAACTGTATTCCCAATTACCATCATTTACACTTTGGGCAAACAGGTGTAAGCAGCAGCAAGCAGCCATCAGGCAGACAATATATTTTTTCATAACGTAAGTAAATCATTGAAGCGTGAAGCTATTGTAAAATAAGGCGGGAATAAAGCTTATTAAAACGAAAATGTAATTGATTGTATATGCCGGTAAATAACTGGCCGGTTGTATTGAATAGCAGGTTCCCATTTGGGAGATTTATTGATCATTCGCAACGCTTCTTTTGCTAATAATTCATCGGGAGAGCCCAATACTTTTGCGTCGCTGACCGATCCGTCTTTTGCTATATTAAATTCAACCCGAACTATACCCTGTATGTTATTTTTCACAGCCTCTTCGGGGTATACAAGGTTGCGTTCCAGGTAACGTCTCCATCCATCATTTCCGCCTTTAAAACCCGCCGGTTTTTCAACCTGGCAATCGGTTTTACCTGCTTCCAATTGCCCCTGTTCGTTATAGCAAATGGCTGATATCACAGAATCGGCAAGATAAACGGCATCAACACCTGGTATGCCTTTTGAATCTTTAAAAGTCCATTTACCCGAACGCTTGCCAGACAGCAATCTTCCCTTAACACAAACAGTTTTTCCATCATCAAGATAAGATTGATAAAGGCCATTTCCAAAGCTGTCTGTAATTTGTACGGCTGTAACTGCTCCATTTTTATTCCACCAGATGGCAGTATCAACGGGCAGGTCTTTATGCCAGTGAAGAACCGCTGCCTGGTTGCCATCTTCGTCCCATTTAATTTGGGTGCCTTCGTGTTGCGTGGCAACGTACAGGCAACTGTCACTCATCATGCCATTTTTATGATACCACGTAAACAAACCATCTTTTGTTTTCAAATCTTTATCGGAAAATACACCATCCATTTGCAGGGTCGATTGCGGGTAATAATAATCCTGCTTATGCCATTTATTGCCTTCTTTCCAAACAAGGCCAACGTAGGTAGGGATGCCGGTCTTTATCTCCTGCCAACTGCTGCTGTATAAAATGGTTGTAGTGTCTTTTTTTGTTTGTGAAAAAACACTGAGGCTTATAATTGTCAAAACGAAAGCAAGTAAATTTTTCATAGCGTTTCATGGATTATAAGCGCATTAACCTTCAGGCGGCAATTTGTTTGAAAACAAAAATTGATTAATGTTTTTTCAAAGATTAAATTTCAAAATAGTAAAGTATTTGTATCGAGCATTGCTCATCAATTATTACTCACTTTATAAACGGGGTAACGCATATGCCCCGGCTCGTAATAGCTGCTGTGTTTGTAAATAAATTCTAATTGTGCAGACGCATCTTTTGCAAAAGCAGTGTCTGTTTTTCTTTTCTCTTTTATTGAAGTTTGAAGACTTGTATCAGCGCTTAAAACCTGCGCTGCTACATCTTCCCAACGGTAATCGCTGTAGCCTTCTTTTTGCTGCAGCACTCCATCAAAAAAATTCCACGCAAAATAGCTGTCGGCGCCGGCAGGTTCCAGCATTTCTGCAATAAAACGATTTGCCCGCTGGTTCATAGGAATCAGGTAATCGCCTTTAATAAAACGAATGCTTTGCTGTAACGTATCAAATGCAAGGTTGCTTTTACGGTAATGTTTTTCATATGGCGCAGCGGCGCTTTTGTAAGATTTTACTTTAATGGATTGAACGGTAATGATGGTATCTTTTTTCAGTGGAAACAGCAGCACTTTATTCAGTTTCAGGAGATCTGTTACTGCATGCCAACCCTGCGGAATGATATAATATTTTGGGGCGTTAATAACTTCTTTTGGCAAAAGGGAATTGTAGAAAGAAATTGTTTTAGTGTAGGGCTTGTTGTGATCATAATACATGCGGTCAAGGCCAGTTGCGTCACTTGTTTTATGAGCAGTTTCAAAACCTTTAAAGTTGTTCAGGTTATATTGCGTGCTATCTTTTTCCCAGGAGAGTGGAAAGCTTGATTGTGCCGCAGTTGCCGCTATTAATTTGGTACGCAATGTAATGAGTGTATTAGCTTGTTTGTTGCTTTCTTCCAGCACCGTTTTCATAAAAGCGTAAGTGCTTAAAACGCGGTCTTTAAAAGGTTTCAGCATATGTGTTTCGGGCACAAAGGCAATAGTTTGCCAAAGCGCTGCATATCCACTGCTATAACGTGGTGGATCATAAAAAGCATCCATGCCTTTACTGAAATCAGTGGTTTCAAAGTTTACGTAAGGCGTCATTTCCCAGCCTTTGTCGCTCATACTTTTAAAGAGCGATGGTTCAAATTTATTTTTCAGCCAGTCGCCCAATTCGCCACCTAATTTATCGGGCTGCGTGGTCAGCATGGTCATGGTGTATTGGTAATCGGCACCGTCGCTAACATGGTTATCAATTTGAATATCGGGGTCCAGCCAATGAAATATTTTCGTGAAAGATTGCGCTTCACGGCTATCGCATTTGGTAAAGTCACGGTTCAAATCAAGGTTCTGACTATTACCACGAAATCCATATTCTTTGGGGCCATTTTGATTAGCTCTTGAATTTGTGGCCCGGTTCAGACTTCCGCCAATATTGTAAACCGGTATAATGCCAATACAAACATTAGCAGGCAGTACAAAGTTCCCTTTTACAATATCCCGCACCAGCATCATACTCGCATCAATACCATCCGGCTCGCCGGGATGAATGCCATTGATCACCAAAATGACCACTTTGTTTTGTTTATGCCACGCTAAAGGATCAAAGTTGCCGTTGGCAGAAATCATTACCAGGTTAAGCGGGTAGCCGGCATCGGTTGGTCCCATGGTTTTAACCTGCACTTTGGCTGATGCCTTATCGAGTTGTTTGTAAAAGTCGATGGTTTCGAAATAAGTGGCAGATTCAAGCCCGTTGCTTTTTTCAAAAGGCGTAAGCTGAGAGAAAACAGGTAGCGCACTAAAGAAGAAGAGTAAGAAGGAAAGATATTTTCTCATTGTTGCAGTTAGTTAATTTCTGGATAGCCAGGGGATACAGGTGACTAGCGTTTTTAGTTCATAGCAATATTCAATAACCTATTGACCAATGACTATCGATCACCAAAAGTCCATGTTCCATAATGGTTTGCAAATCAGCAATCAGAGATTGGCTGTTTTGTTTGACTTTTGCCAAAAATAAGGTGAATGCATACTGAAAACCATTTGAAAAATTCTGACTTCATAACCGATGCAGTTATTGGCATGAGTGATGGATTAACTGTTCCTTTTGCACTGGCAGCGGGTTTAAGCGGCGCGGTAAGCGATAACCGGATTATTATAACAGCAGGTATTGCGGAAATAGTGGCTGGCTGCATTGCCATGGGTTTAGGCGGTTACCTGGCAGGTAAAACAGAGCTGGATCATTACCAGAGCGAGCTCAAAAGAGAATATGAAGAAGTGGACAGGGTGCCGGAGAAAGAAATGCTGGAAGTAGAAGAAGTGTTTGCGGATTACGGCTTAAGTAAAGAATCACAACACACTATAGCGCTGGAGTTATCTAAGAACAAAACCAACTGGGTGAACTTTATGATGAAATTTGAGCTTGGGTTAGAAGCTCCCAACCCAAACCGGGCAAGGAATAGCGCCATAACTATCGGGGTTGCTTATTTTATTGGCGGTTTGTTGCCTTTGTCGGCTTACTTTTTTACCGATGGCCCGAAAATGGGACTAATCATTTCGTCGGTATTTACCACCATCTGCCTGTTTGTATTCGGGTATTTTAAGAGTAAGGTAACCGGGCAACCACCGGTTACAGGTGCGTTAAAAGTTACATTTATTGGGTTGCTGGCAGCGGCTGCCGCATTTGGTATTGCTAAGGTTATCAGCTAGTTGTTGGCGGCTAAGGTTTATTAGCAAAAAAAATATCCCCGCCATATACAATGACCGGGATAAATACTTTATTGAATAACTTATTATTAATTAAGCGGTAGCAGTTGTGCTGCCTTTAACCACGTTAACGCGGTTAGCCAGTTTGCTTTTCAGGTTGGCAGCTTTGTTTTTATGGATGATACCACGTTTTGCCAATTTGTCAATCATGCTGGCAACACTTGATAAACCTTTTTCCATTGTAGCTGCATCGGTAACAGCTTTCAGGTCGCGGATTGCATTACGGGTTGTTTTACCGTAATAGCGGTTATGGTCACGGCGCTTAGCCGCCTGACGAACATCTTTCTTAGTTGCTTTATGATTAGCCATGATTCTTAAAATTGGACGGCAAAAGTAGTGGCGTTGGTTTTTGCAGCCAAATAATTTTAATTGTTTTTATTTCGTGGTTTGTTTACGCAGATGCCCACCAGGGTATTACGCTGACTGCTCACGACTATTTTTTTGCCAGATTGGAGGGCAAAAATAGCTCCATCGTCTTTCCTGTACTCAACACTATCAAACTGTAAAGCCTTGTTCCCAATAATAGTTGGCCGCTTCATTAATTCATTCGCTATTTCACAACTAATAAAGCCTGATTGCTACTACATTTGCCATCCCTTTTTTTGAATTAGTAAGACAAGGTTTAACACCGCTTTTATATGAAAGATTTTTCGTTCATCACCAACCAGCATCCTGCTTATATCGAAAGCTTGTACAG
>JBKJNG010000334.1:0-5460 GCA_046596065.1 Phnomibacter sp.
AATGATTTGTGCGGAAGATGAAATAGGTGTTGGGCAAAGCCATGCTGGAATCATGGTTTTAAATCCTGTTACAGCCATCGGCACGCCTGCAGCGGATTATTTTACACTATATACCGATTGGATTTTTGAGATAGGGCTTACGCCGAATCGCATGGATGCCATGAGCCATTTGGGTGTTGCCAGGGATGTATGCGCTTATCTCACGCATCATTACAACAAACATTCGGTTGTAAAATCGCCTGTTAAGCCCGGTGCCTTTAAAGCCGATCATCCAACTGCGTTAAAAATTGCGGTTGAAATCGAAAACAAGGAAGCTTGCCAGCGTTATGCCGGTGTAAGTATCATGGGCGTTACCATTGGGGAAAGCCCTGTGTGGCTTCAAAATAAATTGAAGGCTATTGGGCTGAGGCCCATTAATAACGTGGTGGATATAACCAATTTTATCCTCCACGAAACTGGCCAGCCTTTGCATGCTTTTGATGCCGATCACATTAAAGGCAAAAAAATAATTGTAAAAAATCTTGCAGAAGGAACACCATTTACAACCCTTGATGATAAGCAAAGAAAGCTAAGTGCCGAAGATCTCATCATCTGTAATGGAGAAGGTGAAGGCATGTGTATTGGCGGCGTATTTGGTGGATTAAATAGCGGCGTTACTGCGGCAACTAAAAATATTTTCCTGGAAAGTGCCTGGTTCAATCCTGTAACCATTCGTAAAACATCTTTCAGGCATGGCCTTCGTACTGATGCTGCTACGCGGTTCGAGAAGGGGGTTGATATAAGCAATACGGTAAATGTGCTGAAGCGTGCCATTGTTTTAATTAAGGAATTGGCCGGCGGCGAAATATCAAGCAGCGTTACTGATGTGTATCCTTCACCAAAAGAGAAAATACAGGTTTCGCTCAAGTTCCATTACCTGAAAAAACTAAGCGGCAAAAATTATCACCCCGATGCGGTGAAGCAAATACTTGCGGCGCTTGGCTTCACATTTATAAAAGAAGGCACAAATGATCTTTGGTTTGATGTTCCTTTCTGTAAGCCTGATGTTACGCTTCCCGCCGACATTGTAGAAGAAATAATGCGTATAGATGGGCTGGATAATGTAGAAATTCCAGCAGGGATAAATATGTCGCCTTCGCCGGATACGCTGGCATTTGAAGAAGCTACCAAAGAAAAGATCAGCAATTTATTGGTGGCAAGCGGCTTCAGCGAAATTTTTACTAACTCTATTACCAATAGCAAATATTACGGTGAAGAAACTTTACTGTCGACAGTAAAAATGTTGAATAACTTAAGTGCCGACCTCGATGTTTTACGGCCTTCGATGCTGGAAACCGGGTTGGAAGTTGTGGCGCATAACCTTAACCGCAAAAACAGCGATCTCAACCTTTTTGAGTTTGGTAAAACATACAGCACAATGGAAGCGGGCAAATATGCCGAGCAATTGCATTGCACCTTGTATGCAACAGGCCAGCTAACAACAGGGCATTGGAAAAACCAGCCTGCCAAAGTGGACTTCTTCTTCCTAAAAGGAGTGCTCGAGAAAATAATAGACGCATTGGGTTTACAGGTTGATAAAGCCGAAGCATTGGCAAGCGATTCGTTGCAGGGGCAGGAGCTGACCATTGGCCGGGTGCCAATGGTAATAATTGGCATGGTTCCTTCTAAAAAAACGAAAACGTTTGAAATAAAGCAACCAGTTTTTTACGCCGATATTAATTGGGATGCATTAATCACTGCTGCCAAAAAGAAAAAAGTTGAGTATAAGGAAATTCCAAAATTCCCGGCAGTGGAAAGAGACCTGGCACTGGTGGTTAATAAAACGGTGAAGTTTGAGCAATTGCAGGAAGTAACTAAGAAAGCCAAAACAGGCAAACTTATTGGCATGCAATTGTTTGATGTATTTGAAAGCGACAAGCTTGGCGAAGGCAAAAAATCAATGGCGGTAAATTTCACTTTCCAGGATACAGAAAAAACAATGACCGACCAGGATATAGATGGACTTATGAAGAAGCTGGTTAAAGTTTATGAAGAAGACCTCGGTGCTGAAATAAGAAAATAACTATTCAAACCGTTATCTCAAAAAGTAAACGGTTATGCTTCGTTCTTCTTAACATCACATTGATGGTTTGTAAGTTGATTATAGAATTCCTTTGTAGTATAATTTTTTAAGCCGCTAATTATGAGCGATCTGCAGCCATTCATTGTTCGTATAGCAAACAAATTAAAATTGTTGCTAAAGCAGCAGGACCAGTTACGTAAAGAAAACGAACGCCTGCGTGCCAGCCTTTCTGTAAAAGAACAGGAGTTAAGCACCATAAAAGAGAACATGATGCAAATGGACGAAAAGCTTTCTGTAATGAAAGCGGTTGCCGGTAAAATGGAAGATAAGCCGCGGCAGGAACTTGAAAAAAAGATCAACCAGTATATTAAAGACATTGATAAAGTGATTGTGCATCTGAATGGGTGAAAGCGTGAATCGTGTGTCGTGAATCGTGAGTCTCGAATCGTTGCTTATCTCTACTTACCTTGACTACGAACCAGCAGTTTTCCGGCTGTTGTCTAAATACTAGATACTAAATACTAATTACTCTCTCAAAATGAACGATCTCATCCCAATAAGCATCATCATAGCCGACCGCACTTATCGTATTAAAGTGGAACCAGCCGATGAGGAGCCTGTTCGTAAAACCGTAAAATTTATAAACGATAAAGTGCTGGAATTTAAACGCAGCATTGCAGGAAAAGACATGCAGGATTATGTATCGATGGCGCTAATTTGGTTTGCCACTCAACCGGTGGAGTCCATTGCCACAACCATGCTTAGCGATGAGGTGAAAGAGGGTTTTGAACGCCTTGAAGCATTGGTAGATAAAGGCCTGACTGTATCGCCTGTTGAAAGTGAATCCTGACCTTTTATAAATTTTAAAAGCTTTCTAGCCTCGTAAAGTTTCAAGCACTTCTTCTTTCCGCCTTCTTGAAATTTCCACTTTAGAATTATCCTTCATTAGCAGGTAACCTTCGGGCTGAAAAGACTGCACATAAGTTCGGTTGACAAGATGGGTTCTATGCGTTCTGAGAAAGCCATGCGGTACCAGCATCTCTTCATATTCTCCTAATGTTTTGGCAACAATCAATGGTTTTTTATCGGTAAAGAAAAAGCGGGTATAATTGCTTTCGGCTTCCAGCCTGATGATCTGGTTAGGATTAAAAAAGAAGATACCATCGCTGCTGCTGATAGCCAGTCTAAACTCGGCCTGGGTAGTTCTTATGTTGTGCAGCAGGTTATCGTACAAATCGGTACGGTTTTTTTCAGCGGCGTTTTTATGATTGATAAATCTTTGCACAGCATTCTTCAATTCTTCAGCATCCAATGGTTTCAACAAATAATCCAATGCGCTAAAGCGAATCGCCTCAATGGCGTATTGATCATAAGCCGTTGTAAAAATTATTTCAAAATCAATATGATCAAATTCCCGCAACAGATCGAAACCCGTAAGGCCCGGCATTTGAATATCCATAAATACCAGGTCGGGCTTGTAAGCAGCAATCATTTCCAACGTTTCCTGTGGACGGTTGGTAGTTTTTAGTGTGGTGATTTCAGGAACATAACGTTCAATCATCAGGCTGAGCGTACTTATGGCGGCTGGCTCATCGTCAACAGCAAAAGCTTTAATCATGCCCGAAAGGTAATTATTTATAGTGCACCCAAGAGCTGGTTTTGTGCATCATACGTCAAAAACCCGTAAATATCACTACATCTACCCGGGTACCGGTAACTACTTCATCGGCATCTTTGATATCTTCTATCTGAGCCTTAAAAGTGCGGCCCATTTGTTCCTGTAATAATTGAAGTCGCTGGTACACCAACGATAATCCTTTTGATACATAGTCAGATTTATTCAGGTTGTTTACTTTATAATCTGCGGCAGCTTTACGACCAATACCATTATCGCAAATGGTACAATGCAGCATCCCGGTTTCCTCGAAAAGTGTAAAAGCTACTGTTACTTTTCTTTGCCCGTCTTTTGGCATTAGCCCGTGCCAAATGGCATTTTCAACAAAGGGCTGCAGTATCATCGGGGGGATTCTTATTTCTTCTGCATCCAATATTTCTTCTGCCGACAATTCAAAATCGAAGGTGCCGTTAAAGCGTAATTGTTCCAGCTGCAGGTACATACGCAGCATTTCAATTTCTTTTTGCAGCGAAATAAAGGGCCGGTCGCAATGGTTTAAAATTTCGCGTTGCAGCCGGCTAAAACGCGAAAGATATTTGTTGGCTTCATCGGTATTGCCCTGTAAAATGTATTGCTGAACGCTGTTAAGCGCATTGAAAATAAAATGAGGGTTCATTTGAGCCCGGGTAGCAGTTAATTGTAAAGTAGCAACGTCACGTTGCAACCTTGCCATTTCAATTTCTTTGTGGCGGCTATCGGCTTCTGCCTCCAGTTGTTCGGTTTTATTAACCACCATGGTGCCAATGGCGGTAAGAATTTGCAAATGCCGGTTTGTGTAAAAGTTTGCTTCGGGGTGTTCGCTGTCAATAACACCCACCAGGCCATTGGATCCAATTAGCGGAACAGCTATTTCAGACAGGCGCACTGCGTCATCGGGTATATATCTTGGGTCTTTGGAAGTATCGTTTATAATTTCTGCAATACCCGTTTTTGCAACGTGGCCGACAATGCCGCTTCCGGGTTCAATTTCAATGCGGTTATAAATATCGGTATAGTCAATGTTCTTTGGACCGTAGGCTGCTTTTTGCATCAGCAACGTTCTTTCTTTATTATAGAAATAGATAACGCAGTCCTGGAACCCCAGCTGGCTGATGCAGGTTTTTACCACATCCCAAAGTGCATCATCAACCGTTTGAAGACCGCTCAGCGAATTGGCAAAATAGTTGATCACCTGCTCAATTTCCAGCTGGTATTGTAATGCCTGGGAGCGTATTTCCTCCACTTTTGCCTTTTCCAGAGCCTTTCTGTTTATTAATTTTTCTCTTTGTTTGAGCGTTACATAGAAAATGACCGCCAACAGCAAGGCGGCGCCAAATTTAAACCAGGTGGTTTGCCAGTAGGCGGGGTTTATTAAAAGTTGAACAGGGTAAGCAGTTGAAACCCACTTAATGCCATCGTCCGAAGCCAAAAGCTCAAAGGTGTAATTACCCGGGGTAAGTGAGTTATAACGTACGCTGGAAATATTGGTTTCTGTTATCCATTGTTTGTCAAAACCCTTTAGCTGGTAGCGATAATATATTTTTTTCGATTGCTCCAGGTCAGTGGCTGCAAAATGAAAAACAATCTGGTTGTCAAACCATGAAAGTTTTATTATGCCCGGGCTGTTTAGCGGAATAAGACCATCTTCATGCTGCAGGCTGCTAACGGATAATCGAATTGTTGTTTTGGGCTCCGCAATAGAGTCAGGATGAAAAAAACTAAAGCCGGTTTCATTGCCAAAAAA
>JBKJNG010000403.1:0-4246 GCA_046596065.1 Phnomibacter sp.
GACTTTTTACAAATCCGAACGGCTCAGATTTTATCGGGCTCTAAACTGAAAAATATCAGCCCGATAGCATTCATTCGGCTCAAAATAGTCGCCGTATTTGAGTGAATAGTTGAATTAACAGGCAAATTTCATATACTCAAAGGAAAGAGACAGGCATTTTAATTCGTTAATCTTAAAAAAAGAGATCTGTTCACCTTCATTTATTAAAAAATAAATTCAATTATTTGATTGCAAAGCCGGTTGAGATTAGGTATGAAAGTATTCTACACATGCACCAATGACAGTCTTGTATACTGGAAATCCCTATTTTCATTTTTTACATTAACACATGACAAAACATATTTCAATTGCTGTTAGCGCAATCTTGCTTTTGGGAAGCCTGATCGCCCAAACTAATAAGGCGGAAAAGATTCTGCCATACCCAATCCACCAGAAAAAACTGGCTAATGGTTTAAACGTGGTTTCTGTTCCTTATAAAAGCCCGGGATTAGCGGCTTTTTACATTGTTGTTCGGGCCGGAAGCCGCGATGAAGTGGAGCCTGGCAAAACTGGCTTCGCTCATTTTTTTGAACACGTGATGTTCCGGGGAACCGAAAAGTATTCGTCGCACCAGTACAGCGAAATCCTGAAAAGCGTTGGTGCATCGGCCAATGCCAATACTTCGCTGGACCGTACGGTTTATCACATGACTGGTAATGCCACCAAACTGGAAACGATGTTTGAACTGGAAGCGGACCGCTTTCAAAACCTTAAATATTCCATCCAGGATTTTAAGACCGAAGCTGGTGCGGTAAAAGGCGAATACACAAAAAATGTCGCCAGCCCATACACACAGCTAAATGAAAAAGTAGCAGAAACAGCCTTCAAAACACATACTTATGCGCATACCACCATGGGCTATCTTAAGGACATAGTGGACATGCCAAACCAGTATGAATATTCGCTCGAATTCTTCAAACGTTTTTACCGGCCCGAATATTCAACCGTCATTGTAGTAGGCGATATAACGCCGGAAAAAGTGAATGAACTGGCGCAAAAATATTTTGGCAACTGGAAACATGGCAGTTATGTTGCAACGGTTTCACCCGAACCGCCTCAAACAGAAACGCGGTATACGCATATTCAAAAAGCCGGTTTCCCGCCACTGCTCGATCTTAATTTTAAAGGGCCTGCCTTTAGTGATACAAAAAAAGATGTAGCTGCCCTTGATATTCTATTAGCGATGCTGTTCTCAGAAAAAAGCGAATTGTATAAAAAGTTGGTGCTGAACGAGCAAAAAGTAAGATCACTTTCAGGCGGTGCAGAAATGACCCGTGATCCTTATCTTTTTTCGGTATCGTCTTCGGTTGTAAAGGCAGAAGATCTGCAATATGTGAAAGATGAAATTATGAAGGTGATGGACGCAGCAAAAATAAAAAAGCAGGGCGCGGCTTTGCTACAAGAGACAAAATCGAGGTTGAAATACAGTTTTATTATGGATATGGATACCCCATCCAGCATTGCTGAAGCACTTTCGTATTCCGTTTGGTTAACTGCCGACCCGGAATCAATGAACCGGTTATACGCGGTTTACGATACGATAACCACCGATGACCTGTTGAGCGTTGCTAAAAGATATTTTGTAACAACAGGACTCACCATTGCCACCATTTCTCCTGATGCAGAAAACACGGTTAAATAAAAAAACTACAACATGCCACGTCAAATAATTTATATACTGCTATTTATTTTGAGCATTCCATCCCTTGCTTTTTCACAGGAAATAACGGAGTTGAAAATTCCTAACTCTAACAAAATCGTGCTCAAGTTTATGTTTCGCAATGGTTCCATTACCGACCCAAAAGGAATGGAAGGCCTCACGATGCTAACAACAACCCTTATAAGCGAAGGCGGAACGGCAACGCTGACGCAGCAACAGATTACAGATAAGATCTATCCATGGGCCGCCAATTATTCCGGCTCCACCGATAAGGAAGTAAGCATTTTTACTTTTGAAGTACCCAAGGCAAAACTGGATGAATTTTATCCCATTGTCCGGGGTTTAATGCTTACGCCGTCTTTTACGCCGAAAGATTTTGACCGGGTAAAATCGAACCAGCAGAATTATGTGGATGAAGTTATCCGGACTTCTGATGACGAAGAATATGGAAAAAAGGCATTGGAAGACCTGCTTTTTCGGGGTACCAATTACCAGCACCTTACCGCGGGAACCACCGAAGGCGTAAAAGCCACTACACTTGAAGCTGTAAAAGCGCAGTACAAAAATTTCTATACAAAAAACAATTTGCAGATTGGCATTGCGGGTGATTATACGCCGGCATTCCTGGCGAAACTAAAAGCCGATATGCAAAAACTGCCGGCCATTCAGCCCAATATTCCTATTGCGGGTAAAGCAAATCAGCCGGATGGTATCAATATAGAGATCATTTCAAAAGATGCATTAGGCTCTGCTATCAGTGGCGGATTTCCATTGGCTATTACAAGAAGCAATGATGATTTTGCTGCGCTGATGGTAGCTAATTCCTGGATGGGCGAGCACCGCAAATCGTATTCAAGATTATACCAAAAGATCAGGGAAGCACGCTCTATGAACTATGGCGATTATAGCTACATAGAATGGTATAGCCGAGGTGGAAGAAACATGCTGCCGCCTTCCGGCGTATCCCGCAGTTCCAACTATTTCAGTTTCTGGATAAGGCCGGTGCAAACCGCAAAGGGCTTAAAAGCACAGTACCCCGAGTTAAGCGATATCACCATTGGCCAGGCTCATTTTGCCATCAGGATGTTTATGAAAGAAATGGACCTGCTGATTCAAAATGGGCTGAGTAAAGCCGACTTTGAACTGACCCGCGATTTCTTGCGCAGCTATATGAAATTGTATGTTCAAAGCTCCGAAAGCCAATTAGGGTTTTTAATGGATTCCCGTTTTTATGGCCGTACAAATTATATCACCGAGATGGATGCGTTGCTGGCAAAATTGACACCGGAAGATGTAAACAACGCAATAAAAAAATACTGGTCTACGAAGAATATGGACATCGTAGTTGTTACTGATAAAAGCGAGGCCGAGCCTTTGGCAGCGAGCTTTAGAAACAATTCGCCATCGGCTATGTCGTATTCCAATACTTTGAAACCAACCCTTTCACAGGAAATATTAGCGGAAGATAAAATGGTGGAAAGCTATCCTATGCCTGTAAAGTCAGTAACTATTATTGATTCGGATCAGACGTTCAGGGGGAAACAATAAGGCAGGGGATTGATGTTGATCCGTGGAGACGCACCTGCACATTGCGTTTCTGCAAGAATCCCTCGTTGTTACCAATATTTATCAAATGAATGCACAAAAAGAGACTGTCTCAAAAGTATGAGCAGCCTCTTTTTCATTTGAGAATATCTAAAAAAAGATCTTTGCAGGAACCAGCGCATCAGATTTTGATCCTTTATCAGATCTAGAATTGAAAATCAACTACAACTGCCAAAATATACTTTTGAGACAGTCTCTTTTATTAAATCCTAATCATCTCTTTGTTGTTTGTTATTACCCCTGAAAATATCTTCCCAGGGGATTACCCAAACAATCAGGCCACATCAAACCTGTCGAGATTCATGACTTTGTTCCAGGCCGACACAAAGTCCCTTACAAATTTTTCTTTTGTATCCGCACTTGCATATACTTCGGCCAGCGCCCTGAGTTCTGAATTGGAGCCGAAAATAAGATCGACCCGCGTGGCTGTCCATTTTGGTTTTCCCGATACGCGGTCTGTTCCCAGGAATGTTTCCTTCTGATCATCCATTGCTTTCCAAACCGTATTCATGTCGAGCAGGTTTACAAAGAAATCATTGGTCAATATTCCGGAACGTTCTGTAAACACACCGTGTTTTGAGCCATCAAAGTTTGCATTCAATGCCCGCATGCCACCCACGAGTACCGTCATTTCAGGTGCAGTGAGTGTCAGCAATTGCGCTTTATCCACCAGCAACTCTTCTGTAGATACAGCGTATTTTATTTTTGAATAATTACGGAAACCATCGGCAATAGGTTCGAGCACAGCGAAGGACTCCACATCCGTTTGGTCCTGCGAAGCATCCATACGCCCGGGTGTAAAAGGAACGATTACACTATGGCCGGCGTCGTTAGCAGCTTTCTCCACGCCGGCACAACCTGCCAGCACAATAAGGTCGGCGAGAGAGATTTTCTTGCCGCCGGTTTGCGCATTATTAAAATTGGTTTGGATGGATTCTAATG
>JBKJNG010000473.1:0-8903 GCA_046596065.1 Phnomibacter sp.
ATTTTTGGATCATTATGTAGCCATACTGGAACCATGCACCAATATGCCCATGAGCATACAGGAAGCAAAAGCAAAAGGCCAGTGCGCCATACTACAACCCGGTGAAACTTTAACAACAACCGTCCGCATTTATGCAGGAGAAAAAAGCGGCTATATTCCGTAGCAGGCCGCAATTTTTGCAACAGGTTGTAGTAGCGGCCTGCGGCTGCACACATTAATGCAGATGTAGGTATTGCAACCAGCACCAAACGGAGCAAGCAGTAACAGCGTCTTGAAAAAATGCTTGCACAAAAAAACAAACAGCTTACATGACCAGACAAAGAGTTTTGATTACGGGTGCGGCATCGGGCATTGGCAGGGCAAGCGCCCTAAGGTTTGCTAGTGAGGGATACGATGTTTGTGCAAACGATATACAGGAAGATAAACTAAAAGAATTACTGACAGAAATGCCACCTGGAAATCATTTAATGCTTGCCGGAAGTTATGCTGACAAAGCTACCATCGGCAAGGGTGAAAACCTTATTCGGGAAACCTGGGGTAGCCTGGATGTGCTGGTGAATTGCGCAGGCCTTAGTGCAAAAACCGACGCTGTTCCGAAGGACATTGCTGAATGGCACGGAGTGTTCGATATTATGCTGAACGGATGCATCATGATCACTCAACTCGCTGCAAAATTTATGGATAATAATGGCAGAATCATTCATATCACATCTATTCACGGCACAAGAGCCGAGATTGGAGCAAGCAGTTATTCAATGGCCAAATCAGCTATCAACCAATATTGCAGGTCGCTGGCAGTGGAACTTGCCGGCAGGAACATACTTGTAAATGCCATTGCCCCCGGCTTTGTTGATACAGCCATGTCGATTGTGGATGGCGTAAGCGAATTGGAAGGGGAATGGTTTAAAAACAATTATGTTACCTCGCATCATTTGCCTTTGAAGCGAGCTGCAGTGCCGGAAGAAATCGCCGGCGTTGCGTTTTTCCTGGCAGGTAAGGATGCCTCGTATATCACAGGGCAGGTAATAACGGTTGATGGCGGATTGACCATTACTTTTTAAACATCTGAAATGAAAATTGAATCAGTTGATTTTTTTTACCTGAGTATGCCCGAAGTACTAAACATTGGCGACGGCAGCCAGGATGCATTGCTGGTGCGGGTGCGGGCCGGCGGACTGGAGGGCTGGGGCGAATGTGAGGCTTCACCATTGACCAGTATCGCCAGTTATGTTTGCCCCATGTCGCATAGCGCCTGCAAACCGCTGGCATATTCGGTACTGGGAAAAAGCATTGAATCCGTTGCAGACATTCATCGCATTTCAGCAGCGGTGCACGAAAATTCGCCTGATCTGCTGCAGGCTGACCACACTTTATCAGGAATAGACATCGCTTTATGGGACCTATTGGGCAAAAGACTGGAACAACCGGTTTACCAATTGCTTGGTTTTAAAAAAGCCTGGCCTAAGTTGCCCTATGCCTCGCAGCTATTTGGCGATACCCCGGTAGAGACCCTGGAAAAAGCTAAAGCTACCCGCGAGGCTGGGTACCGGGCAGTAAAATTTGGCTGGGGCCCTTATGGCAAATATGGCGCTTCGCAAGATGCAGACCAGGTGAAAGCTGCCCGTGAAGGGATGGGCCCCGCCGCTTACCTGATGATTGATGCGGGTACCGCATTTGGCGAAAACGCGGTGCAGGCAGAAGAACGGCTTGCTGCCCTTCAAATGGCGAATGCCTGGTGGCTGGAAGAACCTTTTATTAATGGCGCATTGAATGCATATAAATCTTTATCGTTGGCAAAACTTGCCATTCCACTGGCAGGTGGCGAAGGCTGCAACAATTTCGTACAGGCACAGGCCATGCTCGACCATGCGGGCCTGGCATTTATACAGATCGATGCTGGCAGGATCGGTGGCATCTCTGTAGCCAAACGGGTGGCCGAACTTGCCCATTCCCGCAATATTAAGTATGTCAACCATACTTTCACATCTCATCTTGCCCTCAGCGCTTCGCTTCAGGCATATGCAGGTATTGAAAAAGACCAGATCAGCGAATACCCCGTTGAACTAAAATCATTGGCCCGCGAGATCAGCAAACAGCAAATATTACCTGATGTAAACGGGTATATTCATGTGCCGGAGAAACCGGGTCTCGGTATAGACGTCGACACGGCAGCATGTGAGAAATACCTGGTCGATGTAGAAATAAAAGTGAAAGGGAAAATTTTATACGCAACGCCGGCAATGTAACAAATTCATTAGGGAGTATTATCAATTCAAAGTTTTCCGTTCAGCGGCTGCCACTGACAACTCCTGCTTTGTTCTTGTTGAGCGGCGGATGCAAAAAATGCCATATAGCACAATAAGCAATACACAAAAGCAGGGTATAAGATAAGAAAGCTGAACACCTTTTGCGTCCGCGATCACTCCCTGCAGTGGCGGAAATACCGCACCTCCAACTATAGCAATATTTATAAGCGCCGAACCTTTCTCGGTGAAGTTTCCGGCACCTTCAATGCCAAGGCTGAAAATGCATGGAAACATTATCGATATAAAAGCACCGAGGCCTACAAGTAAATAGGGATTAAGCGTCGAGTTGGTAAAGGCCGCCAGAAGATAGAGTGCCATCATACAAACACCAAAAACGGCCAGTAATTTGCCGGGCGATACAAATTGCAAAAGGTATATTCCAGCGACGCAAAAAATAGTGGATGCGATATAATAGTAAGTGAGAAACTGTGCAGCCTTTTCTGCAGAAAAACCAGCTACTGAATTATCGCGGAGATAGTTTATAAAAAACCCTGCAGTTCCTGCTTCGGCACCCATGTAAAAAAACATAGTAATGGCTCCCCAAAATAGTTGCGGGTATTTACGCGATTGCTTTACAATGGAAAAAAAGGAGAAATCTTTTAGGCTTTCAGGCTTTAATGCGGGCAATGCAGAAAACAGTAGCAGCGCCGCAAAAAGAAAAGTTCCGATACCAAGCACCAGGTATGGAAGGTGAAATGATATTTTATTATCACTTCCATAGATCAGCCACGTGCCAATTACAGGTGTAAATGAATAACCGATTCTGCTGAAAAGCTGCACAATATTTATCCTTACATGCGAGCCGGAAGAATCTCCCAGCAGGGCCGCCAACGGGTTGGCTGCCACGTTGATCATGGCAACACCAATGGATACAATAAAAATGGCAATAAGTGCCATTGGAAAAAACGACAAAAGGTAAGCAGGTAGAAATAACAGGCATCCCAGGCCACACACCGAAAGAGCGGTTACAACACTTGTTTTATATCCATATTTCGAAATAAAATAGGCGATAGGAATAGGAAAAATAAGGTACACCAAAAAGAATGATTGCTGGATAAAAGTTGCCTGTACATAACTAAGATGAAATAAGTCTTTTAAAGATGGCAACAGGATATCATTCATACAAATAAGCGCACCCGTAAACAGGAAAATACAGGCAACAAGCAGCAATGGTTTCCATTGGTGATTCATTAGAATTTTTTGGTGATTTAGTAGGTGGCCCGGCCGCCGGAAATATCATAAATAAAACCTGTACAAAAACTATTTTCGTCGGAAACAATATAGCAGGACATGGCGGCCACTTCATCTACCGTGCCGAGCCGCTGCATAGGAATTTTTGCAGTCATATATGCCAGTTGTTCAACGGAAGTGTTGTCGTTCATGGTGGTTTTAATAACGGCCGGCGCAAGACCATTAACGGTTATTTGTGTATCTGCAAATTCTTTTGCAACACCTTTTACCAGCCCGATAACCCCGGCTTTAGTAGCAGAGTAACCTATCATGCCCGGGTTACCCTCTTTGCCGGCAATCGATGCAATTAACAACAGCCTTCCCTTACCAGCAGCGGCCATTATTTTAAGCACATACTTGGTGATGAGAAAGGTACCCCGCAGGTTTACCTGGTAGATTTTGTCAAATTCTTCTGTGGCAAATTCTGTGATTTTCGTGTTGGTTGGGCCAACAATTCCCGCAGCATTTACCAGGATATCTATGCGTTGAAATTCATGTTCGACTTTTTTTACGGCTTCACATACCTCGCTTTCACAACTGATATCTACTACGTAACCCTTGGCCTGTAAGCCCTCATTTTTTAATTCCTGCACGGTCATTTGCAACAATTCGTAGTTGATATCGAACAGAGCTACCACAGCGCCTTCTTTTGCCAACCTGCAGGCCACTCCTTTTCCAATACCATCTGCACTCCCTGTGATGATAGCGATTTTTCCTTGAAATCTTTCGTTGATGATCATAATGGGTTTATTATTGACAATTTACAGCATCTGTTTATACCCTAGGTAACAGCTTTTCGTCTTGCAGTGGAAACACAAGTGTCAGCAACCGATCCTGGTAATCCGCCACAAAATTTTGATTGCCGGGGCAATCGACAAACTTGCTAATGGCGCCGGCAACATACCTAAACTCAATGCGCCTATTGATAATTGCAGTCTTTTCATCAAATGATTCATGATACTATAAATAAGACAACTTCCACAAACAGGCATTCAAAGCCGGAATGGTAGGAAATCAGCTTTTATCATTGTTTATCAAGCCTTATTAGAAATCCGCCGCCGGGTGCCAGGTGAATTTTCATTTCATCGTTGTTTTGTACAGGAACATCTTTCTGAATAATATAATCAGCGGCATACCGGTCAGCATTTACTCCATCCATACAAATGGTGGCTTTATAACTTCCACTACCGAGGAAGTCAAGCTTGATCGTCGTGTCTTTTTCGGTCCAGTCGTTCATGCCGGCCACAAACCAGTTATTCCCTTTTTTGCGGGCAGAAATAATGTATTCGCCCACCTTAGCGTCCAGTATAATTGTTTCATCCCACGCCGTAGGAAGTCCGCCGAGCAACTGCATAAATTCAGGTTCCCGCATGCCTTCGGACGGGTTGCCGGAGAAGATCTGCATTACGTTATCGTACACTATAAACATGGCCAGTTGGTGGCAACGTGTGCCGGGACTGAAGGTGAAGCCGGCAACCGGTCGCGGTATTTTTTGGATGGTATTGTTCAGTATTCCTGGTTCATAATCAAATCCACCGGCGAGCATGCGGGTAAAGGGCAGGGTGACATCGTGCCCGGGCGTAACCCTTCCGCTCCAGGTGTCAAATTCAGATCCCAGTACGCCTTCCCTTGCAACGGCGTTCGGGTAGGTACGGTTGAACCCTTTTGGGGGAAAAGCTCCATGGTACATGATCATGATCTTATTTTCAGCGCAGGCCCTGGCAACGCGATAATAAAAGTTTACCATTCTCTGATCGTCGCGGTCCATAAAGTCGGTCATGATAAAATCAACACCCCATTTCCTAAACTGCGCCAATGCGCTATCGAGCTGGCGTTCCAGCGTCATGGAAAGTGTCCACATGCTTAGCTTAATGCCCTGCTGTTTTGCGTACGCCACCAGCGTATCCATGTTGATGTTTGGGTTGATTTTAAAGAGATCATTGTTGTCGCTCCAGCCAGCATCCATCATGATCCGGTCGAACCCAAAGCGTTTGGCAAAATCAATATAGAATTTATAAGAAGCAGTATTTAAACCAGCTTTGAATGGCACATTAAACAGGTTGATATCAATGATCCATTCATCGGTTAATTTTCCCGGTTTTACCCAGGAGGCATCACCAATTCGCGAAGGCGGGGCGAGGCGGTAAACCAGGTCGTTGCCGGGAAGTTCTTTGTCCTGCGCCGAGATCAAAAATGCACGCCAGGGAAAGCTGCGGGTGCCTGCCGTTTTAGCGATGTAATCTGCTCTTTTAGTCACTTTTAGCTCTGGGTATAAGCCACCGGTCGATTCTTCCTGTAGCGGATACGGCGCAAACACGCCTTTGAAGGCAGCGCCACCTGTTCCACCAATAAACATACCGGGATAATCATAGAGGTCAGATTCTGTAAGACCGATTTTTACGCCTGATTCAAGTGATACCAAAACAGGAGAATAGCCCATAACACCCGCCGGAATACTATCCAACTTTCTAAGCGGGTATTCTTCTTCAAAACTGGTATGAAAGATGTCGGCATCCTCCCTTTTCTGCACCTGCGGAAACCAGGCAGACGGGGTTCCGGGAAACCTGATTTCAGCTACTTCATTATCCACCAAAATGGTGTCTTTAAACTGCGTTTGTATGCGATAAGCAACGCCATCGTCGTAAGCCCTGAATTCAACTTTATACGGTTGTTTGAAAGCAACAGATAACTGGTTATAAACATCGGCAATTAGTTTTCTTTTTTCAGGCACAGGAGAAATGATCTGCTCATTTACTTTTTTTATGGCCGATGATTGAATACTGTTGTTAGCGGACAATGACCGGTTTTTATTCAACAAAAAATCAATGGCAGATGGCTCAACAATTACCTTGTCGCCCATTAAAACTTCGTATTGCAGTTGCTTGTTCATCCACACATGTACGCTAATTTTTCCTGAAGGAGAATGCAGTCTTAATGTATCTGCGGAGTGGCCTGTTATACTTAGCCCCAGGACAACTATTCCCAGTAAATAGCCCGGTTTGATTTGCATCTTAATTTTCATAGGTTATCCTCAATCGTTTATCGTTATTTATACTGCTTGTTTTTGTTTCTCAATAAAACACAACAATGTGCACCTTTTCACCAGTTTGTGGAATTACAATCGATTCGTTTGCTGCATTCCAATCTTTACTTTCCTTTCCATTAATCAGCACTTTCACAATGGGCTTTTGCGAGGGTGCACGCACAAAGAGCAGCAATTTAGCGCATCGTGCCGGGGTGGGATCAATACTGGCTTCTATTGTTCCCGGCACAGCTCCGGCATGCATGGAAAAGCTTAATTCACCATACGCGGTCTGCGCTTTTCTCAGTTCAATATTCTGGCCCGGTTCCAGCCAGCGCCGGGGTGTGCCCGCAGCCAGCCAGATTTCTTCTTTATTTTCTGCCACCAGCAAATCGCAAACCTGGCTTACAAACCTGGCTTCATCCGGGCATTTATAAAACGGCCCGCTGCCATGCCCCCACTCGTGAAATTCTTCGGTATGCGCATTTACATCGGGATAAAGACACGAGACAAAATTGTCGTACAGGCCGCGGATGGTTGCCGGTATTTCCTGGCGCTGCAGGTAACTGCTTACGGGGTTTATCAGGTTTGCCTGGAAAACCATTCCGCCCCGGCTAAACCAGTATTCGTCTGCTACCCTTCCATGCACGTTCAGGTTTAAAGATGTCGAAAGCGTAAGATTATCTTCCCAGTCATCCAGCACCCAGCCGGCCATCGGTTCAGTTGCATCAATAAGGCCCGACTTCAACAATACAACCGGTCCGTATAATGCTTCACGAATAGCAGAGAGCCGTAACGTAGGGTAAATATTTTTTTGATACCGGTCGTAATATTCCGCTTTTTTGGTACCAAAATATCGGAAACGCTGATGCGGTTGCGATGGCACCCACGGCACATAAGTGTTATTTCTCAAACGCACAACCGGTGCCAATTCACTGGCTGTTTCAATGCTTCTCCTGATGTCATCGTTATAAGCTTTTGCCGCCGCCGTATAAGTGGCAGCTTCGGGTAAACCTGCTTTCTCAAATGCTTTCGCCATGGCTTCCATGCCCATGCAGGAGTAGGCGTTTGTTGCATACCAAAACTCCCAGTCATGTACATCTTCCAGCACACCGGCGGGCAATAATCCATAGTGCACTGCTTTCCTGCCATTTTCATCCAGTTGTTTGGTTTGCTCCCGTTGTGCAATGATCCAGTTGGCAGCTTTTATCATGTGCGGAGCGGCTGTTTTCAACCATTCTTTATCTCCTGAATACAGGTAGTGCCGGGCCAACCCCCAAAGCACCGTTCCATGGTGCATATTATAGCCGTTCTCTTCAGTAAAATCGTGAACGCTGTCAACTTTGGTGCCGAAAAAAACTTCTTTCTGATCGCCCGTAAAAGTGCCAGGCAACTTACTGCTTCCCTGCAATTGCAGGAAAGTATGCAGGTAGTCAGCCGTGATTTTGAAATCACCAAATCTTTCCATAAGCAGAATCTGGAAAACCGCTTCATTCGGGTACACTTTATAAGAAAGAGCCGCTGCCGGAACCATGTATAAACCGCTGGTTGGCTCTTTAGTAACACTGATGCGGATATGTGGGATGACAGCCTTTGCCATTTCATTAAACTTGGGTTCGGGCACATTAAATATGGTGGATTTCGCTACTATATCTCGCCAGTATTTAGTAACCCGTTCTTTTTGGATATCGAAGTTTAAAGCAGCCATTTCCTGCCCCTCTGCTTTTGTAATATCTCCTACAAAAGGAAAACTGAAATAAAGCGTATCCGAACTGTTTGCCGGAAGTATAACAACGTTTTGCAATGTGTTTATCTTACCGGTTGAATCAGCGACGAGTTGCGTACCGATGTTATTTTTTGCACTGGTAAAATACCCGCGTACAAATGTTTTGCCATCCACTTTATCTACCAGGAAATTCCCCTCTTTTGCCAGGCTTTTCAGCGCTTTGTTGCCCGCTAATAAAATGTTCGCGGTATCGGCTAAAATGCCGGGATTTGAAACCACCAGTTTTACCATCAGCACCGATGGGGTCTGTTCATCTCTGGCAGGATCTTCGGGGGAAAGCGGCCCATGTAATAACACGCTAAAAGCCTCTTCCCGGTAAGTTAGTCCATCCTGGTTCCAGGCAGCCTGCACCACCGGCAGGTAATCGTTTAGCATGTTCATGCGGCAATTTTCCAGCGTTCGCACAAACACTGTTTTTTTACCCGTGCCGATGCTCCAACGCAAAGCATCGCCTAACCAGTTACAACGTAGCAGTTCATTTCCCTGCGCTTTTGTTTCAACCTTATTCAGCAAAATATTGCCACCCCATTGCACGGCAAACTTCTGCCAGCTGGCATCG
>JBKJNG010000017.1:0-4918 GCA_046596065.1 Phnomibacter sp.
ACAAGGTCTGGGTTCGTGGATCCGATAATGGCAATTGGGTGGAAGCATATAACCTCAGCACTAATCAGCCTGAAGATGCCGGTGTTTGGAAAAAATCAAATAGTCTCGAGTTAAACGATTTGCTAAAAGCAACTGCGCAACAATTTGGCTCTTCCACCCAGGTGCGTATTGGTCAATATGCCGAGTATGGCATGGCAGATAATACCAACCTGGCCGGCTATACTTTTGATGACTTACGCCTGTACATCGCGGTAAACGACATGCAAATGATTGGGATTGATACCCCGGCCATTTACAGCTGCGGTTTAAATAGTGCTGTGCCGGTGAAAATTAAGGTTCGCAATTCAACCAACAACCCCATCAGCAATATCCCGGTTAGTTATACTATTAACGCAGGCACTGCTGTAAACGAAACAATAAATACTTCCATCCCTGCCAACGGCGAATTTGTTTACCAGTTTTCAAGCGCTGCTAATTTATCTGCCATAGGCAGCTATACCATCGAAGCAACAGTAAATTATCCCGGCGATAATGTAACGGATAATAACACAGCAGTCGTTGAAATCAACAACCAGCCTGTAATCAGCTCTTATCCCTACCTCGAAAACTTCGAATCGGGCAATGGCAATTATTTTGTTACCGGTACCAATGCGACCTGGCAATACGGCCAGCCGGCTTCCATAAAAATTGATACGGCTGCCAGTGGTACCAAAGCCTGGAAAACAAGGCTGGCGGGTAATTATAACGATAAAGAAAAGAGCCAGCTCAATTCCCCATGCTTTAATATCAGCACACTGGCTAATCCCATGCTAAGTTTTAGCATGGCTTATGATATTGAAGACTGCACACCATATGGTTATACCTGCGATGCAGCCTGGGTGGAATACAGCAATGATGGTATTAACTGGCAAAAACTTGGGGCAGCCGGCCAGGGTACAAACTGGTACGACAATGCCAAAGACAGCCTTTGGATGAAGCGTCTGCAGGATCACTGGCATGTGGCCAGTATCCCTTTGCCAAAAGGCATCACCAACCTGCGGTTGCGCTTTGTGTTTAATTCGGACGAAGCCACCAATTATGAAGGAGTAGCCATTGATGACATCCATATCTACGACCTTGCCGCCCCACTTTATACAAACGGCGCAAACAGCAACCCCATAAATCTGCCTCTATCGGGTTCCAACCCGGTGCATTTTACTGATGGCGGTAAACTGATCGCTACTATTCTGCCAAACAACAATAACCTTGGTAATACAGAAGTGAAAGCCTACTTATTTAACGGACCTGTTCGCAACAACGGGCAACAATATTATGGCAATAGAAATATTACCGTTAAACCAGCTAACAACATTACCGGAAATGCCACGGTTCGTTTCTATTTTTCTGATAAAGAAGTAGATAGTATGCGGCTGGCAACTGGTTGCGGCGTTTGCACCAACCCGAAAGATTATACGCATTTGGGTGTAACCCAATACACCGATGCCGACAGAACCAAAGAAGATGGCAATCTTGCCAATAATGCCGATGGTCTAAGCCATTTCATAAATGGTAATAAGTTGCTGCTGGTTCCTTACGATGCTGGCTATTATGCCGAATTTAGTGTGTCACAATTCTCTGAATTCTGGTTAAACGATGGCAAAGGCATCAACCTGCCGCTACCCAGCAGGTGGCTGGCTTTTGATGCTGTAAGACAAGGTAATGACCTGGTAAAAATTACCTGGTCTACCGGTAACGAAACCGCCATTAGTAACTACGAAATACAGGTTACAAACAGCCGCGAGTCAGTGACCAACAACAAGTTTGAAACCATTGGTACTTCTATTGCAAAAAATACAACAACAGCTGATTACTTGTACCTAGATGAAAGAAAAGGTAAAAGCGGCGATTATTTTTACCGCATAAAACAAGTTGACAGCAATGGAAATATTTTCTTTTCCCCTGTGATTCTGATTCATTTTTCAATACAGGATTTTGAAGTGAAACTATACCCCAACCCCGTAAAAGACAACCTCTTAGTGGCCATAGAAACAAATGCAAACAAAACCTTACAACTAGTAATATTTAATATGGCAGGTCAACAGTTGTATAAGCAGAGCTGGCTGGCTCAAACCGGCACCTCACAGCAAACTGTTCCGTTTAAAAAACTGGGCATCAGTCATGGCATTTACACGGTAGCCATTACTGATGGTAAAAGCTGGTGGTATAGCAAAGTAGTAAAGGAATAATACAGGGGAAAACGAATGCAGTACATCCGGGATGGAGCTGGCTTTTAGTGGTGCTGACTATTATATTGCAGGGTAAGCCGTTGCATGTGTGCACGAGGATATTTGAATTTATTGGAAGCCAGAAATTTGTTGGGAAAAAATTGGCATGCAACAAGTCCCCCTTTATACATTAATATGTGAATGAGTGACCAACTCCGGCAGTGAAGTCGTGTATTTTGTGGCAGGCATTGCTAAAATAAAAAAGCATTCCTTATTTGGAATGCATGTAAGAAAGCAACCGTTTAGCCGGAATGCTGTTCAGTCTATTATTTTAATACCATTTAAGCGAAAACAATCTATACTATGATAAGCTCAGCTTGCCTGGAAAAAAATCCCTTTCTTCTCTTGTGCTTTGAAGCTTCTTTGCAACGCTTTTATTAATTCCCCTTCTGTAAGTGTTAACTAAAGCGATAATCAAAAATACTGTTGCAACAGCCGCTACATTAAGATAAATTGAGAAGAGCATGGCAATCGACATGGCGGTAAATTTTAATGATGATAAATTATTTAATTTCAAATCGGCCGTTAAAACAACTTGTAACCGGATAATCTTTTATCTCAGGTTACACTATCATTTAATGCAAACGAGGGGCCAAACTTTAGTTGAAATGTTATTTTTTTCTAAATCGTTAACTTTTTTTCTTTAAACGCCTTTTTTCCTATTATGGAACTAAGAGGAGATTTAAAGTCTCAAAATTGGAACCTTTTGAAGGAATTTGGTGTGAACTTAACGTTATGATACGGGGGGCAAGTGCAAAGAGGCCGGTTTCAAAGATATCCAGCAACCTAACCCACTGATTACGATACCCCAAACTGTTTACTAACATATGTCTAACAACTTTGGTGACGAAATGTTTTAACAACCCCTCCTTACCTTTGCAGCTGGTTTATGAATATTGAGGTACTGAAGGAGAAATACAACAGCGACCCCCGCATTTTACAGCTTGCGGACCGGATCGCTATGCCCATCGACAGAGGAAACAACTCACAACCACATCAAATAGCACTTAAAGGATTACATGGAAGCGCACCTGCTTTCATAGTTGCGGCTATTTTCAACAATACTACCGCGGCCCATATCAACCATCTTATAATACTCGATGATGCCGAACAGGCGGCCTATTTTCACAACAGCCTTGAGAATGTTACTGATGCTTTAGACCTGTTTTATTTCCCTTCTTCGTTTAAGAATCGCAAAAATTTTACGCTATTGAACAGCAGCCACGTAATGCTGCGTACCGAAGCCCTTACAAAAATTGCCGGTGGCGGAAACAGGAAGATCATTGTTACCTATCCTGAAGCTTTGTTTGAAAAAGTGGTGCTGGCAAAAAAGCTTGCCGCCAACATTATTTCCATAAAGCAAGCAGAAACCATTAATGTTGAAGGCATACTGGAACTGCTGGTAATGCTAGGTTTTACCCGAACCGATTTTGTGTACGAACCAGGCCAGTTCGCCATCCGTGGCGGCATCCTCGATATTTATTCCTTCGGCAACGAAAAGCCCTACCGCATCGAATTATTTGGAAACGAGGTAGACAGCATACGCATCTTCGACCCGCAAACACAACTCAGCGAAAGAAAACTGTTACAGGTAAGCATTATTCCAAATGTGGAAACGCAGTTTGAAAGCGGCGAGAAAGTATCGCTGATGGATTTTATCCCCGAAAACACGGTGGTATGGATGAATAACTGGCAGTTCATCAAAGAAAAGCTGGAACAGGAAGAAGAGAATCTTGACATCTTTTTACAATACCTGCACAGCAATACCAAGCCAGTTACTGATAGTGATGATGAAGATGAAACTGTGTTGGAAAAGAAAGAAATTGGTTGGCTGGATTTCATTAAGGCCAATGAACTGGAAAAACAACTAGCCCAACACCATCAGCTAAGTTTTGAAAATAATTTTGCGGGCGTTTCTGTCAACCCTCAACCCTCAACTGTTAACTTCCAGACCAAACCCCAGCCGTCATTCAACCGCAATTTCAGCATGCTGATTGCAGATCTGAAAGCATGGGAAGCGAAGGGATTTACCATTCATTTATTCGCAGAACAGGCCAAACAGCTCGAACGACTTTTTATTATTTTTAAAGACCTCGGCTCCGAAATAGAATTTGTACCGGTGCCGGTTTCCATACAGGAAGGTTTTATTGATGAAGACTCGAAAGTGGATTGTTATACCGCTCACCAGATATTCCAACGTTACCACAAATACAAGGTGAAACAGGCTTTTAGCAAAAACAAAGCCATCACCATGAAAACGCTGCGGGAATTGCAACCCGGCGATTATGTTACGCACATCGATCATGGTGTCGGCATCTTCAGCGGCCTGCAAAAAATGAACGTGAATGGCCGCATGCAGGAAGCAGTGCGTCTTCGATATAAAGACAACGACCTGCTTTATGTAAACCTTTCCAGCCTGCACAAGATCAGCAAGTACACCGGCAAGGAAGGCAGCATACCCAAGATGAATAAACTGGGCAGCGAAGTATGGAGCAGGCTAAAAGAAAAAACCACCCGGCAGATAAAAGACATTGCCGAAGACCTGATAAAATTATACGCCCAGCGCAAGGCACAGAAAGGCTTTGAACACAGCCCCGATAATTACCTGCTCACCGAACTGGAAGCCAGTTTTATTTACGAAGACACGCCCGACC
>JBKJNG010000061.1:0-3115 GCA_046596065.1 Phnomibacter sp.
TGCTAACCGCGATTTCTTTTTTGTGAATGCAGATTACAGCCAGGTGAAAGTAGTTTTTGGTGATATCATTTGGATGGAAGGCCTGCGTGATTACATCAAAATTTATTTAAAAAGTACAAGCAAGCCGCTGGTGATAAGAACAAGTTTTAAAGCCATCGAACCAGAGTTACCTTCCGCCTTATTTATTCGTATTCACAAGTCATATATCGTGTCTGTTGAAAGCATTCACTCCATACGTAAAAACAGCGTATTTATTAAAGAAATGGAATTGCCGGTAAGTGAAAATTACCGCACGGCCGTAGAGCAGTTAATGCGGCGGGAGACCTGATTTGAATGGGAGGTGAAGAATGAAATGCTGTGCTCCGGTCATTGACAATTATAGCGGCCACACCAACCCGGTTGGGAAAAATATGCAGGTAGCTTTCTTACAAAGCCTATTGCCTATCTTTATTATTAAAGTTGAAAAAATGGAAACGCTAATCATTAAAATAGAGGTGCCCGAAAAGGCAAAATTGCTGGAGCAATTACTAAAATCAATGGACTTTGTATCGTCTGTTGATTATATTGAAAATTATGTTGAAGCAAAGCGTTTGTTTGAAGAGATAAACCAGTTTACGGCAAACACAGAACTTTCAAAATTAACAATGGACGATATTATTGCAGAAGTGAAACAATACAGGAATGAGAAAAAACTGCATCGTAATTGATACCAATGTTTTTATATCAGCCATAATTGGTCAGCAAGGTTTTTCGCGAAAAATATTTGACGATATAGTTTTAACGGGTGATGCGAAATTATGCCTGTCAATGCAGGTATTTACTGAGTATAATGAAGTATATAACCGTCCACGTTTTTTAAAAATTGATGGATTTAGCGAAAGGGCGGCCACGTTACTAAAGGCTATCTTGCAAATTGCAGCCTGGTTTGAACCTGCTGAAAAGGTGAGAGTTTTGCCAGATGAAGACGATGATATGTTTATTGAACTTGCTTTGGAGGCTGAAGCTGCTTATATAATTTCAGGTAATACAAATGATTTTATTATTTCATCTTACCGCGATATTTTAATCCGTACGCCCAAAGCGTTTTACGAAGAATGGATGTCAAGTGATTCTTGATTGGTGCGGATACGCAATTATTTAATCTGACCCAATTAAAGATGGTTTATTAGAATTAGCGTATGTATTTGTTCGGGCACTTAGTGCAATACTATGCGCCTTAGTGGTTCCTGTATTTGTCTTAAATAAACGAAGCCACACAAAAAGACTAACCGCAAAGAGAATACAATGGAAAATTTGCCCGAAAAGTGTACTGGCGTGGGAAATTAGTTCCTGTATTTATCATCGACCAATTACAAATCGCTAACTACCGTTTCCGCAACTTCTTTTTTCTCCACCACATACTTGTGCGCCTTCTGTAAAAAGTCAAGCAGTTCTTCCATCGTCTTAATTTTTTCAACGATAAGAATGCCGTTTTTGCCAACCTGTTTTAGTTTGGTCCTGTTGGTATGTGTTTGCAGGTACACGAGCAGCTTGCTAAAGATCTCGCTTTGGAAATAAGGAGAATCCGGGTTGCCTACGAAGAAGCAGCGAAGTGTCCAGTCTTTTAAGTGCATTTTTTCGAAACCAAGATCAACGGCCAGTTTGCGGGCACGCACCGTGCGGAACAAATCTTCCACCGGTTCGGGAATGGTACCAAAACGATCAAGCATTTCGGTGTAGAATTCCTGCAGATCTGCTTCGGTTTCGCAGTTATCGAGCCGGGTATAAAGCGATAATCGTTCGGCGATATTTTCTACATAATCATCCGGGATCAATATTTCGAGATCGGTATCAATCGAGCAGTCGCATACGAAATCATCCTGCTGTTGTATCTCTTCTGCAAAAAGCTCTTTGAACTGTTTGCGTTTAAGATCACGAACGGCTTCGTCAAGAATCTTATGGTACATTTCAAAGCCAATTTCGGCTATAAAACCGCTTTGTTCGCCACCCAATAAATTGCCTGCACCGCGTATATCGAGGTCACGCATGGCGATCTGAAAACCACTTCCCAAATCACTGAATTGTTCGAGGGTTTGCAGGCGTTTTTTACTATCGGTAGGTAAAGTGCTTAATGGCGGCGAGAGCAAATAACAAAACGCTTTTTTATTGCTGCGACCCACGCGGCCACGCAACTGGTGCAGGTCGCTTAAACCAAACTGGTGGGCGTTGTTTATGATGATGGTATTTACGTTGGGTATATCCACGCCGCTTTCCACGATGTTTGTACAAACCAATACATCATAACGGCGGTCCATAAAATCGAGGATGGTATCTTCCAGTTTATCTCCCTCCATCTGCCCATGCGCATAAGCAATGCTCAGGTCAGGGCATAGACCATGAATCAACGCAGCCATTTCGGGCAAACCCAATACGCGGTTATGAATAAAGAAAACCTGTCCGCCGCGTTCGGTTTCGTAATAGATCGCATCACGGATGGCATCTTCATTAAAAACAGCAAGTTCCGTTTGAACCGGTTGACGGTTAGGCGGCGGCGTGTTAATAATGCTCAGGTCACGTGCACCCATCAGGCTGAATTGCAGGGTACGCGGTATCGGAGTTGCAGTCAGTGTAAGTGAATCAACCGTAGTTCTTAAAGTCTTCAGTTTCTCTTTCGCAGCCACGCCAAATTTCTGTTCCTCATCCACTATCATAATGCCAAGGTCCTTAAACTTCATTTCCTTGCCCAATAGCGAATGGGTGCCAATAATGATGTCCACTTTTCCTTCTTGTACCCGCTGTAAGGTCTCCTTCTTCTCTTTGGCACTTTTAAAGCGGTTGATATAATCTACGGTAACGGGGAAGTCTTTTAAACGTTCACTAAATGTTTTAAAATGCTGGTAAGCGAGGATGGTTGTAGGAACAAGAACGGCGGCTTGCTTGCTGTCGCATACCGATTTGAATGCCGCACGGATGGCGATCTCTGTTTTGCCAAAGCCCACATCGCCGCAAACAAGTCTATCCATGGGACTTTCTTTTTCCATATCCCGCTTAACATCGTTGCTGGCTTTCGCCTGGTCGGGCGTGTCTTCGTAAATAAAACTGGCTTCCAGTTCGGTGAGCAGGTAATTATCGGGGC
>JBKJNG010000066.1:0-3420 GCA_046596065.1 Phnomibacter sp.
AAATCCACAGGACACTTACACACACGCCGAGGCCTCAATCTTGTGATAGCGTATGACATTCTTAGACCAACCGGGAGGACGTAAAAAAAGTTTAAATTCTATTCTTAAGTTGGGTTCAAAAAATTATTTATATCATATACACGTTACAAATTTCCTTTCTTCAATTCTTCCACGGCATAATTCGCGGCCCGTGCAGTAATTGCCATAAAAGTAAGCGATGGGTTTTGATTGCCAACACTCGTCATGCACGCACCATCCGTTACAAAAACATTGTTACATGCATGCAACTGGTTCCATTTATTGAGCATGGAAGTTTTAGGATCGTTTCCCATTCTTACGCCGCCCATTTCATGGATATCCAATCCCGGCGCCTGCTTGCTATCATTCTGTGTTATGTTTTTACAGCCCGCTACTTCCAATATTTCACCACCCTGCTCAAAAAAATCTTTCACCATTTTTTCATCGTTATCATCATAATCGACGGAGGTAATTAGTTGCGGAATTCCCCATTTATCTTTTTCATCTTTACTCAGGCGCACATGGTTTGTTTGCTTTGGAATTACTTCTCCCTGCATTGACATATACACCCCCCATTCACCGGCTTCACTCATGGCATGTTTAAAATCAGCACCTATACCATCCACGTAATTTTTGTTGCCGGTTGTGCGATAAGCACCCCAAAAAACAAGATAGCCACGCAAGAAATCAGTTTGCTGTTTGTACACATTTCTAAAACATGGTATCAACGGCGAAACAGGCCTGCGCCCATAATAATAATCATCCATGAAACCATCAAGCGTTGCATTCAAAGAGCCACGGTAGTTTTGAAATGCAATATATCTTCCAAGAATATCATGATCATTTCCCAAACCATTTGGAAAACGATTGGATGTTGAATTCAATAAAATAAGGTTACTGTTTAAACAGGCGGCATTTACAAAAATTATTTTAGCAAAATATTCTTTTGTCTCTTTTGTTTTTAAATCAATCACACGCACACCAGTTGCCTTCTGTTTTTGTTCATCATAAATAATTGAATGAACAACTGAATCAGGTCGAAGGGTAAGATTACCGGTGTGCTCTGCCCAGGGTAATGTAGAAGCATTAGAACTGAAATATGCGCCATATGGACAACCACGGTGACAAAGATTTCGTGCCTGGCATTGTCCGCGGCCCTGCTGCAATTGCAGCTCACCTGCTTTTGTTAAGTTGGCACAACGGCCCATCAGCATTTTTCTGTCGGTATAATGTGCATTTACTTTTTGCTGCATGTTTTTTTCTGCACAATTAAATTCCCATGGCGGAAGAAATTCACCATCAGGCAAATGCTCAATGCCATCTTTGTTACCGCTGATCCCTGCAAATTTTTCCACATGCGCATACCACGGTGCAAGGTCGCCATAACGAATGGGCCAATCAACCGCAAAGCCATCACGTGCAGGTGCTTCAAATTCGTACTTGCTCCAGCGCTGCGTTTCACGTGCCCACATTAAAGATTTTCCGCCTACCTGGTAACCGCGAATCCAGTCGAATGGTTTCTCCTGTATGTATGGATGTTCTTTGTCTTTTACAAAAAAATGTTGTGCGCTTTCATCAAATGCGTAACACTTACTAATGATTGGATTTTCTTTTTCAAGTGCTTGAGATATTTGTCCCCGGTGCCTGAACTGCCACGGATGTTTTGTTGCAGTGGGATAATCTTTTATATGCGTAACATTACGACCTCTTTCAAGCAATAATGTTTTTACACCATGTTCGCATAATTCCTTTGCTGCCCATCCGCCGCTGATGCCAGAACCAACTACAATTGCATCGAAAGTATTTTCAATAATTCCTTTTGTATTTATACGAAGGCTGTCTCCAGGCATGGCAGTAAGTTTAATGCGGCAAAAGTTAAAATATTTTATGGAAAAGCATTAGAAAGATTTATGTAACAGGCAACAGAACATGTGGCATTGCTTTATTCCGGTACCTGGAGATAGGTACGGGGGACAAGAAGAAGGGGCAAAGTCCTCATTTAAACCCGGCCACTCCTCGAAAAAAAAAGATTTACATCCATAACAATCCTTTTGCCAAAAATTGGCGGCTGGCTGAATATCCTTCGGCTTATCGATTTTACTCAGCATCGTTTTATGAAGATTGAGTGGATGAATTCCTATTCTTACGCACGTAGGTGAAATCTGGTAATGTGCATCCTTTAAATTATTTAGAAGTTGCAACTGCGTCGCCCACCATAGTCGTTAACCTAAGGGATAAATGATTATTTAGCAGTATAGTTTTAAAGTTGGCCACAGTACGGTATTTGCAAATTGATTTATCGCCTGTTGCATGTTTAAATAATAAAATGCAATACCCCATTCGGGAAAAGGGGTAGTGGCGGAATTTTTTGTAAATACTCTTAGACCTAAATAGGCCTTATGCAATATCTTTTTTTATGCTTAAGAGCTTGGTAAAAGCTTTGAAAGTCGCGGCCATTACATAAAAAAGTCCGCACTGATTAAATTTGCCGGCCTTTGATAAGATTAGATATGTGCTTCTGCGAAGAGACAAAAATTACGAATACAATAACTGCAATAAGGACGATCCAAGGCCATGGATAAAATTTATCTAATTCGATGGTATCCGATTTTCCAACTAACACCGCCGCTGCCCAATAGCAGGGCATTGATTTTTCTTTCGTGGCAGTTATAAGGTATTCCAGCTTTGCTTTCTGCAATGCAATGTCGGGAGGTAACCCTTTTGTAAGATATTTATAAAAGAGTTCGGTAAGGCTGTAGGTTGATTTACTGTCAACAGACCATAAATTTGTAATGGCCGCAGGAATTCCCAAAGCAGCAAAACCGCGGTTAAAGCTAAACACACCTTCTCCCTGGTAAACCTTTCCGTTTCCGGTTTCACAGGCTGACAGAACGATCAAACGGGTACCTGGTTTGTTAACACCGATCAGATCAGACAGATACAATGCAGAATCTGCAAAATAGATAACTGGCTCCCCATTTTCACTACTGTCAGATGAGTGCGTATATAATTGAATGATTTTATACTTGTGGTACTGGTTCAAAAAATTATTACGTGATGCTGCAGCAGTAGTCAGATTATCAGCACCGCTGAAATAGGTTTGCAGCTCCCTTACGGAGCGATCACTTCCGGGCAATGACCCCAATCGCATACCGGCAGGATAGTTAACCGGTGCTATTCCAATAAAATTTCTCAATTTGCTACTTGTTGTACTTGTAAAACTATTTAAAAGGTAACGTGCAGAATATGCATAGCTAACGGCATAGTCATTAACAAGGTATGTAACAGGTTGTCTTTTAATAACCAATGCCTCAAAAGGAAAGTACTGTCCATCGGGCGAAATGATTAGACGTCCAACGGGGAGAGAAATATTACTGAATAAAAGCTTATATAAATCTTCTG
>JBKJNG010000551.1:0-6677 GCA_046596065.1 Phnomibacter sp.
CTTTTTTTGCTGGCGTAATACGGTCTTCCCCATATAAAATCATTGAGTGACTGATGTCGATCATCAATACGGTGCTCGTTTGTGTCTTGAAATCTGTTTCACGAATTTGCAAGTCATCTTCATGCATCTGGAAACTTTCAACACCATGATTAATCTGCGCGTTACGAATGCTTTCAGTAAAATCAATCTGCTCTAATGTGTCGCCAAACTGGAACGGTTTGTATTCGGGATTTATTTCATCGCCCTGGCCTGGTTTAAATGTTTGGTGATTGCCTTGCTTTGTTTTTTTAAGTTTACCGAAAATTTCCTCGAGGCTTTTTTTTCGAATACCCTGCTCCGTTTTTGTAGTGATTTTTATTTCTCCGTTCTGATTTTCTTCAGTGATGTATCCTTTTTCTTTTAGTTCATCAATAAAATCACCCATGCCATATTCATCGTCTGTTAACTGGTATTTTTTATCCAGTTCATTCATCCAGCGCATAGCTTCTCCTGCATCACCATTTGTGTATGACAACATCTGCATAAAAAGGTCGAGCATTTGTTCAAACCTGCTCTTGCCCTCTTTCAGCGGATCAAATTTCTCAAACCGGTTTCCTAACATAATTATACTTTTGAAATAAAGTTACAAACTGATAAACAGCCTGCCCATTAAATTGTTTTAACAAACTACAAGCTCAACAGGTTTACCCGTTGCTTAATATAATCGGGAATGTCTCCCGGCCGACCATTATACATAAATCAAATTCAGGCACAAAAAAAGCCCGGCTCTGTAGCACGGGCTTTTTCTACAGAGGTTTTTCTACGGTTATTTTTTGCCTGAATCAGTTTTTGTATTATCAGCCGGCATCGAATCGGAAGATTTGATAATTCCGCTTCTTTCGAGGCTACGTTGTTTGTACATGCCTTCCATCTGGTCCATCATCTGCAATAAATTTTGAGTGCGCTGCACTTCATACGACATACGTTCTGCACGCTTCTCACCTATTGATTCGTAGTAGGCCATTTCTTCATTCAGCTCTTTACGAACAGCCTTCGAAATTTTATCAGAAAGGGTTTTATCTTCTGCTCTCAATGCTGCTTCCAGCATCATTAAACTGGTTTGATTGTGCATGTTATACCTGCTCACCAAACCATAAGGCATATTGCTTTGCAGCATCATTTTATCCACTTTATCGAGCGCTTGGCGGGCACTGTCCTTTCTGTCTTCCGCACTTAATGCAACCGACAGGTCAGCGTAAGACTGGCGGATATTATTCAGGTGGCGGCGGTTTTCTTCATCAAAATACACACCTTTTTTATCTGCATTGCCAAACGCAAATTTGGTCATCATTTTATCGAATGCCCAATCGGTATTTACATCAGAGTTAGCAATCGGCACCAGGCGATAGCTCATACCATCCCGACGGAGGTAATTCTGAAATCCTAATTCATCAAACTTGCTGGTGAAATAAATTGGGCGGCTCCATTTGTTGGCGGCTATTACTGCCAAAACAGCAAGATCATTTTTTAGCAAAACGCTCCTGCTAACTTCAAATTTCACGGTATCAACAACGGCAGTATCATTAGCCATCACAGTTCCGTTTTTGCGAACAAAATCTTTATCAACCGGAACTGCAAACTTGTTTCCTGGTACTACAGGGATGAATTCACCATCACCGGTGTTGTACATCTTCTGCACATCACTGGTACCTACCCAATCTTTCAGTACGGTATACAGGTCGTTATAACCTGCATAACCAGGCCTGTTGTCGGTAAAGGCGTAATTCAATTTGTCACCCTCAATCTGGTCAGTTGACCAAATCACATCCATTGGGCTACTGTTGTTAACCTTGTAGCGCAACTGGTTTATGTACCAGTCAATCCCCAACAGGCTATAATTGATCACCCTTACATCGGGCCTTACACCCTGCACTTCCTGTGCATACCACAACGGGTAAGTATCGTTATCTCCAAAACTGAAAAGGATAGCATTGGGAGCACAACTTTCCAGGTAATTTTTGGCAAGATCGGGTGCAGTAGTTTTGTTACTGCGGTCATGATCGTCCCACTCCTGCACCCCCATCCAGATGGAAACGAGCAAGCAAAGGGCAACGGACAGTTGAGTAATGGTTGTTGGCGCTTTAAGGGAGGTTAGCAAATAATAGATACCAAATGTGATGGCTGTTGCAATTGCACCCAGTATAGCTAACCCAATAAACGCCTCGGAACCACCGCCGGCAAATACGCCGCCCATGGCTGCAACCAGGTAAACAATGCCCGCCGAAATAGCGATTTTTTGCAGTAGTTTTAAATTCTTGCTAGTGGCAATATCTATAAAGGCAGGCACCGCCAGGCCAATCCAAACTGCGAAAGCGTAGAAACTTCCCACAAAGGCATAATCACGTTCACGTGGCTGATTGCCAGCCTGGTTCAGGTAAATTATAATGGCAAAACCAGTGAAGAAGAACAACAACATGTTCACTATAAAATCTTTACGGTGCTTGTAATAATGATAGAATAAACCGATCAGGCCAAGAATAAGCGGTAATGCAAACAGCTTATTATTCGCTTTGCTTTCGCGAACAGTTTCAGGCAATTTGCTTTGGTCGCCGTACAGCAGGTTATCTACAATGGAGATACCGGTTTTCCAGTTACCATCCCGAACATTGGCCGCACTTGTGCCTTGTACATCGTTTTGTTTGCCTGCAAAATTCCACATGAAATATCGCAGGTACATCCAATAGGTTTGATAGCCGATAAAGAATTTGAGGTTATCGCCGAAGGTTGGACGGCGCTCATAAGGACCTGTATCAGGATCTTGTGCCTTCGGGTCATTGTTGGTGCCAATTCCTAAAAATTCGGCATAATAAGTTGCATGTTGCTGATCGTTGCTTCTATCCCACACACGTGGAAAGAACATCATATCCTGCGGCTGGTAAACTTCATCCTGGGCATTACCAAGCTCGATGTATTTGTTTTTTGATTTTTGATAACGCATGGCCCCTTCATCTCTGCCGATGTTACGGTTTTGAACTGTAAACACCTGCCCGTAAACCAACGGAAAATCGCCATATTGTTCGCGGCCCAGGTAACCTACAAGGCTCATTGGATTATCCACGTTGTACATATCCACCCCGGGGTCGGCACTGCTGCGCACCATGGTAGTGAGGTAAGAAGAATAGCCAATCAGCATAAAAGAAAAACACCACAAACCGAGACGAAGGAAGTACCAGCCTTTTTTCGCAGCAATTCTTAAACCAATAAATACTGCAACAGCAAGCAATATAAAGAAGGTTGTAAAGCCACTGAAGAATGGCAGATTAAGACTGTTTACAAAGAATATATCTAGATGGCCTGCTCCTTTAATAGAGTATTGAATTACTGCTTTTTGAACTACGCCCGTAATTACACAACCCATTACAAAAGCCCAAAACGTTCCCCAATTGGTAGCGTTATACCTTTTGTAATAATAGATCATGGCAATGGCGGGAATGGTAAGCAGGTTTAGCAAATGCACACCAATACTCAGGCCCATCATAAAAAAGATGAACACGATCCAGCGGTCGGCATTCAGATGGCCGCGTTCTTTTGAATCGATACTGCTGTCTTTATCAACCTGGTGTTCCCATTTAAGCATGGCCCAAAATACAAGGGCGGTAAAAAAGGAGGAGAGCGCATACACTTCGCCTTCAACGGCACTGAACCAAAACGAATCGGAAAAAGTATAGGCAAGCGCACCAACCGCACCGGCACCAATAATTGAAATAGCTTGTTGGTTATTGATGGTATCCATTACCGGGTTAACCAGTTTGCGGGCAAAATGCGTAATGGTCCAGAATAAAAAAAGAATGGTAAACCCACTGGCGAGGGCACTCATGATATTTACGGCCTTGGCGGCAGTCGCTGCATCGTTACCAAAAAGAATAATGAAGAACCGGCCCAGGATAACAAAAAGCGGGGCTCCCGGCGGATGTGGAATTTGCAGTTTGAAACAACTGGCAACAAATTCACCACAATCCCAAAGACTGCCATTTTTCTCAGCAGTCATTACATACACTGTACTTGCAACCAGGAAAACGATCCAGCCTGCAATGTTGTTGAGCCTTTTAAAATTCATAAAAAGTTGATTTTGGAAGAAGCCAGTCTGTTTAATGTCAGTCTTCCGCTGATGCAATCAATAGGTTTTACAAGGCGGCGAATATAGGATGTTTAGCGGTTTGGTAGTTTAAGGGAGCTGAACTTTAGCCGCCACTTAAAATGTTTAGAAGTTTGTTAAGTTTTCAGGCCCGGGTATTTGGTCGTTCCAGGGTTAGTTGTTACTAAAAGCGCAGGTCAGTCTAAACCCAAACTTTTAAACCTTAAACACTTAAACTAAAAACAGCTATTCACAATCACATTTCCATTCAGTGCCCAAATCTATCACCGTTACAACCGTTACCTCGCTTTGGCAGGGCGCAAAAATGATGCGGACTTTTTGTTTGTCGCGGGTTTCGCCCTCAACCGCATACTTCTTTTTACAATCAGGGTTATCGCCTATCTCGCTTTTACCATAATTTATTTTACCTGTTTGTAAAATGTCTTTTACCTCGCTTTCATCAATATGGCGGCAGGCCATGCGGCAACGGGCATGTTTGGAATAATTAATTGCAGAAGGATTGCGGTTGAGACCTTTCGCTTCTTTAGGAGAGGTGGTAGTGGTTGTTGGGGTTGTTTCCCTGTCATTGTTTTGAAACCTTGATTTACAGGTTTTTACTACAAACACTGCTATCAGAAGTAAAACGATAATAATAATAGATGCGTAGCGGTTGTATGTACGTGGTTGAGCCATAGTGCTAAAATAAGGGGTTCGTGGGTATTAGGAATTGAGGAATTAGGAATTGGCGGCGTCGGTGATTTTCGATTAACAATTATCCATTATCCATTCCAATTATCTTTGCCCCCCTTATGTTAGTGGCAGATAAAAAAAAATCAATAGCATTTCATACACTGGGTTGTAAGCTTAACTTTTCGGAAACCTCCACCATCAGCCGTTTAATGGAGAACGAAGGCTTTGAGAAAAAAGCATTCGATGGCCAGGCCGATGTATATGTAATTAATACCTGTAGCGTAACCGATAATGCGGATAAAGAGTGCAGGCAACTGGTTCGGCGTATTCAACGCCGGGCACCGGAAAGCCTGGTGGTAATTACAGGTTGCTACGCCCAATTAAAACCAAAGGAAATTGCAGCCATCCCGGGTGTTGACCTCGTACTGGGCGCCGCAGAAAAATTTAACCTCGCCGCCCATATTGCAGAATTAGCCAAAGGCAACAGCGCCAAAATAAGCAGTTGCGATATTGAAGACGTAAGCGGTTTCAACAGCAGCTGGAGCCTTGCCGACCGCACCCGAACATTTTTAAAAGTACAGGATGGCTGCGATTACAATTGCAGTTTTTGTACCATCCCCATGGCCCGCGGAAAAAGCCGCAGCGATACCATAGCCAACGTAGTAAATAATGCAACTGAACTGGCCGCTAAGGGTGTAAAAGAAATTGTGCTAACGGGTGTAAACCTCGGCGACTTTGGAAAAAACGACCTCCCCCTTTCCCTCTCCACAAGTGGAGAGGGTGAAATAAAATTCGCATCCAGCGAAAACTTTTGCCAATTGGTGAAAGCCCTTGACGAAGTTCAGGGCATTGAGCGCTACCGCATCAGCAGTTGCGAGCCAAACCTTCTTACAAATGAGATTATAGAATTTGTAAGTAAGAGCAGGGCTTTTATGCCGCATTTTCATATTCCACTGCAAAGCGGAAGCAACACTGTTCTTGGTTTGATGCGCCGTCGCTACAAACGCGAATTGTATGCAGAACGTGTTGCACTTATCAAAAAACTGATGCCGCATTGTTGTATTGGTGTAGATGTTATTGTAGGATTTCCGGGTGAAGATGAAGCCGAGTTTAAAGAAACCTTTGACTTTTTGCATGAACTGGATGTTAGTTACCTGCATGTCTTCACCTATTCAGAAAGAGACAACACAAAAGCACTGGAAATAAAACCTGTCGTGCCCATTCATTTACGTAACGAGCGAAACAAAACCCTTCGCAATTTGAGTTATATGAAGATGCAATATTTTACACAGCAACATTCAGGCGAAACAAGACCGGTTTTATTCGAAAGTCACAGCAAGAATAATATGATGGAAGGCTATTCCGATAATTATATTCGGATCAGCACGCCTTACCGCAAAGAGTGGGTGAATGAAATTGTAGATTGGAAAATCTAGGTTAATAAACTGTCATTTGTTCCATTAAATCCATCACTGTAGCACCAACTTCTGCACTACAGGGGTTTGATCCTTTATCTAAAAAATAATTTACCACCTGTTCAATCATTGGTTGCTGCACATGCATGGGCGCCTCAAACGGAATAATCGTTTCGTTTCCATTTTTTGTAATAACAATATTTTGTTTTCCAAAAACACAGAATGAAATTTTTCCCTCTGAACCAAAAATCTCAAACACATCTTTTGCGTCTGATGGCGCTGCATTAAAACACCAGGTACCGGTAAATACAATTCCGTTTTCGAAAAGAATATTGCCGGAAACTATCTCATCAGCTGCATAAGTTTTTGATTGATTCACGGCAACACCTTTCACTTTCACAGGTTCACCAAAAAAGAAATAAGCAAGATCAATTTGATGTGGTGCAAGATCATGAAAC
>JBKJNG010000242.1:0-5998 GCA_046596065.1 Phnomibacter sp.
GTACCAGCCGGGCCAATAGCAAACACAATATCGCATGTGTCGGATGAGGTTACCATTCTTTTCTGGTTAACGGTACGGGCTCTCACCGTTTTACCGTTTGGTCCAAATACCAACACATCATTTGGATTGCGCTCTACAAAATGATCAACAGTTTCTGCATCATCACCACCTAAAATCTGTTCAAAATAATTTTCGGTCAGGTGACCGTTTCTTTCAAGGTACTGGATTACCAGGTCAATTTTCTCTCTTGCATTTTCAATGTGTTCGGGAGCTCCGCTCAATTTTACCTGCGTGCCCCGGCCTAAAATTTTTAATAGCGGGAACTTCTTTTTAAGAAGATCCAATTTTCCATTGTTAACGCCAAAAAACTCAATAGGGTTAACCGATTCGAGGTTGATAATGGTTTCTGTCAAAGGCAGAGATTGTTGTTTTAAAATTAGAAAATGAGGTTTACCAAATTTATTTTTTGATACCCGGTAAGCACAATTTACTTATTAACTTTTGTGGAAAGAAAATACCAATTCCGCAAGAAAATCGGGATACTGTAAAATTTCCTGTTGCGATGCTCATTAATTTGCCCTCAATTGTTCATCAAGTAATTGAAAATAAATGCCCTCCGCCAAATTCTAATTGTTAAAAAAATCCTGTTTTGTTTGATAAGCAAAATAATATTTAACATGAATGCTATTGAATAGTCTTGCAATAGTCTCGTTGATGGCATTTTCTACTGCTAGTTTCAGCCAAATGGCATTGGTGGAATATATTAAAGTCAACAGCTGCTTAAAAGACGCATATATTGGTTGTGGCCAATCAATTACAAAAGCTCATTGCTTACATTTACCGCCTTAATAATTTCCTTATGAAGCACTTGCCCTTGGATTCAAATCTTTTTATTAAGAATCGTAACCGTTTTGTTGCGCAAATGAAGCCCGGAAGCATTGCCGTATTTAATAGCAATGATGAAGTACCCGGCAATGGGGATTCCTTGTATCCGTTCAAACAGAACAGCGATCTGTATTGGCTTACCGGCATTGAGCAGGAAGAGACCATGCTGATCTTTTTTCCGGGTAACCCTGATGAGAAATACCGGGGAGTACTGGTACTTGTGAGGCCTAATGAGAAGAAAGAAAAATGGGATGGCAAACGTTTACGTCAAAACGAAGCAACGGCAATTAGCGGAATAAATAGAATTGTTTGGCTTGATAGCATTGAAGGTCCGCTACAACAATGGATTCACCTGGCCGAAACTATTTACCTGAACACCAATGAAAACGATCGTAAATCGAGTAAGATTGAAACCCGCGATTATCGTTTTGCGAAAGAAATGCAGGCACAATATCCCCTGCATAAGTACGAAAGAAGTGCCCGTATTTTGAAGCAATTGAGATCAATAAAAACCAATGAAGAAATACAAGTAGTAAAGCAAGCCATTGATATTACCCATAAAACCTTTAACAGGGTAATGAAATTTATTAAACCTGGCGTAATGGAGTATGAAGTTGAAGCAGAAATATTCCATGAATTTTTGCGAAACCGGGCTAAAGGCGAAGCTTATGGAAGTATTATTGCCAGCGGCGATAATGCGAGAACACTGCATTACGTTCAGAATAATGGCGAATGCAAAGACGGCGATCTGATCCTGATGGACTTTGGTGCCAATTATGGTAATTATTGCGCTGATCTTACCCGAACTATTCCTGTGAACGGGAAATTTACACCGCGGCAAAAAGAGGTTTACAACGCTTGTCTTCGCTTACATAACTATGCAAAAAGTATTTTAAAGCCAGGTATTTCTTTAAAGGATTACACCGATTTGGTAGGCGATGAAGCCACAAAAGTCTTTATCCAGATAGGTCTTTTAAAGGAAGAAGATGTGGAAGGTGAAAACCGCAATGAACTTGAATCAAGGGCTCACAGAAAATATCTGTACCATGGAATTAGTCATCACCTTGGTATTGATGTACATGACCTTGGAACAAGAACTGCACCCATTGAAGCCGGAATGTTGTTTACGATTGAACCCGGAATTTATATAGAGGAAGAAAAAATGGGCGTTCGTATAGAGAACAATTTTTGGATTACAGAAGATGGTAATATTGATCTTTTCGCAGGTATTCCTATTACGGTTGAAGAGATAGAGGCAGGAATGGCCGTTGACGGTTAACCGTTGACAGATGTTTTGATAACTTCAAAAATGTTTATTATTTATGGCCTTTAAATTGGAACAATTAAAAGTTTGGCAACTCGCTTTAGCATTAAATAGTGAATTATCCGTTGCGGTAAAGTCATTTCCGAAAGATGAAATGTCTATATTATCATCGCAAATAAAACGCGCTGCCGACTCTGTTTTTACTGAATATTACAGAGGAATCTATACTGCAATCTAATAAGGAGTTTTCCAGGTTTTTGATTATAGCAAATCGGTCCGACTTAGAAGTAATAGCATGTCTATAGCTGGCCCGTAGCAGACAACTTATTAATGAACAACAATTAGTTGTATTTTATAATAAGTGTGAAAAACTAATTACCCTGATACAGGCATTAATTAGATCATTGAGTTCAGTAGATCGTCAGTAAAGCAGTTCTATTAAAGCTATAATTACGTACTAGATTTAAACATAAGAATTATTTATATAAACTCAACAATGGGCAGTCAACCGTCAACTGTGAACCGTCAACATTCCATTATTCCTAATATTTTCACCCTCCTTAATCTTATATGTGGTTGTATAGCCATCGTTTATCTTTTACAAAACGGGATTGCAATTGTTGATGGTCCTGAAGGATCATTGCTAACCTTGCAGCCAGAACGGATTTATTTGGCCCCATTATTTATTGCATTGGCAGCTGTAGTCGATTTTTTTGATGGCTTTATAGCCCGTGCCATGGGAGCATCTTCCGAAATGGGCAAACAGTTGGATAGCCTGGCTGATGTGGTAAGTTTTGGCGTGGCACCATCTATTATTATTTACCAATTATTACGCTTAAGTCTTGCTAAGGAAGAAGATGGACTTGATGCATCAATGATCTCGTTGGCGCCCGCATTCATCCTTGCAGCAGCCGCAGCTTATCGCCTGGCAAAATTTAATTTAGATACCCGCCAAACACATTCTTTCCGGGGAACACCCGTTCCTTCAGTAGGCATTGCGGTGGCGTCCTTTCCACTTATTTACTGGACTTCGAACATCGAGTGGGTTTTAAACCTGCTTACAAATAAATGGTTTTTATATGCGGTAGTGCTGGTATTAAGCTGGCTTATGGTAAGCGATATCCCTATTATGAGCAATAAGCCTACAAGCAAAACATTTAAAGGCTTTTTACCGCAATTAAGTTTACTTGTTATTGGTATTATTGCGGCCCTTTTGCTAGGTTGGATGAGCGTACCGGTCATTTTCTTCTGCTTCGTGGGCTTATCTTTACTTTTTAAAAATCAATTAGAATGATGTACACTGCGCATATTAATGTAATGCCACTAAAAGAGTTATTGGATCCCCAGGGGAAAGCTGTTATGAGTGGCCTTGGTAATTTAGGATTAAAACAAATTACGGATGTACGCATTGGTAAACATATAACCCTGCAGATGGAAGCTTCCAGTGCAGATGATGCTAAAAAAATTGCTGAAGAAGCTGCCAAAAAGGTTCTTAGTAACCAGGTAATGGAATATTTTGATGTTCAAATTCAATAAGCCTCACTATCATCTTACGACAGGGCCAAACAATACCTATACATTAATTGCAACCACATTCCGACAATCAGGCGGCCGCTAAAACCTCGCTTCGGGAAGGTGTGGGCGGGCAACTGTATCTTATTCCGACGCCTGTTGGCAACCTCGCCGATTTCACGTTTCGTGCAGTGGAAATATTAAAACAGGTTGATGTCGTATTGTGCGAAGACACCCGCACCTCTGCTTTCCTGCTCAATCATTACCAGGTGACAAAGCCATTAACGCCGTATCACCAGCACAACGAGCATAAAATATTGCAACATTTAGTCGACCAGTTGCTGGCGGGTAAAACAATGGGCCTTATTACAGATGCGGGTACGCCCGGCATTAGTGATCCGGCTTTTTTATTGGTTAGGGAATGCATAAAAAATAATATTACCGTTGAATGTCTGCCTGGTGCCACAGCTTTTGTTCCGGCATTGGTAAACAGTGGCTTGCCTACTAACCGGTTTGTATTTGAAGGTTTTCCGCCCATAAAAAAAGGAAGATATACGTTGTTTACCAGGCTTACCACCGAAGAGCGTACCATGATATTTTACGAAAGCCCTATGCGGCTGGTAAAAACGCTGGATGAAATAGCAAAGTATTTTGGTGACGACCGGCAATGTTCAGTTAGCCGCGAACTATCGAAAAAGTTTGAAGAAAATAAAAGAGGCACACTAAAAGAAGTGGCTGATCACTTCAGGGCTAAAGCCGTTAAAGGAGAGATTGTGATTGTGATAGCTGGAAAAGATAATTAAATTGCATGTTATGATTATCAAAGTGCCGGTATTTTATGAAGGTTCGTTAGGCGATGCGACTTTGATGTCGTTATTCGATACCGGAAGCACTTATAGTCTTATCAGGCAGGATGAAGCAGAAATATTAGGGCGTTTTGAAGAACTGCCCAATCCAAGGGAATTTGAAACCGCTGCAAAGGATCATTATGTTAGGGTAACCCATGGGTTAAGGTTAGTTTATACCATCAATGACATTATGTTGAGCGATGAATTTCTGGTGGTGCCTACATTAAGCTAACAAGTAATAATTGGTGTAACAGCTATGCAAAAATGGCGCATTAAACTAAATTTCGAAACTGACCAGGTTGAAGTAGATCCTAAAGTAGCGAAGTTTATTTTGAAATATCAAGTTGAAACAATAGATAATCGCTGTCGCCTCTAATACCAAACTGCAATAGCTTCCAGCTCCTTCTTTTTTAAGTAAGGCACCCAGCATTCTTCTGCAGGGTAACCTATAGGAATTACCAAATATGGCCGCTCGTTTTCGGGCCGCTCTAAAATCCGGGTTAAGAAATTCATGGGCGAAGGCGTATGTGTCAGGGCGACCAAACCTGCGTTATGTATGGCGGTCAGTAAAAACCCGCAGGCTATGCCACAACTTTCATGCACATAGTAGTTTTGATGTTTACTACCGTCTTCCTCTATTTCATACGTTCTTCTAAATACAACAATAAGATAAGGAGCTGTTTCCAGGTAAGGCTTATGCCAATCGGTTCCCAAAGGCGCAATATCATTCAGCCATTCTTTGCTCATTCTACCCTGGTAACTTTCCTCTTCTTCTTTTTCAGCTGCTTCGCGAATTATTTTTTTTAAAGTGGGGTGGCTGACTACGCAAAATGTCCATGGCTGTTTGTTCGCTCCGCTTGGGGCTGACGATGCAGTTAACAATATATTTTCAATAACTAACGAGGGGACATTTTTATCGCTAAAATCGCGGCAACTACGTCTCGTCTTCATCAGGTTATAAAAAGTATCGCTTTTTGTAATCATCTCATCCGGTTCAAATACCCTGGGTGTGTAAGTAACAAACGGGTGACCGTTTAACAGTTTAGATGATGTCATACAATTATTTTTGCGCCTTTCAAATTGTTTGGATAGGTATGGGTCAAAATTCAACTAACAACGTAATTATAGCATTGTTGAATACGGAAAAGTTTTTTTTTAGCAGTTTATTCAGCAAGGCATTAATGGGAATTGTGGCAATGTTATTGTCTATCCCCAATAATGCCCAAACAAATTATTGGCAGCAACATGTAATTTATCGAATGGATGTACAGCTGAATGTTGCCACAAACATTATTACCGGTAAGCAGAATATTGTATACACTAACAACTCTCCCGATACATTAAAGAAGTTATTCTTTTCTTTATACTACAATGCTTTTCAGCCAAACAGCATGATGGATGTGCATAGCCGCAGCACTGAATTTTTAGTGATAGGCCACGATGCCAAAGGGAAAGATATTACAGATTTTGATAGCCGTCTTAAGTATCG
>JBKJNG010000152.1:0-2715 GCA_046596065.1 Phnomibacter sp.
CGCATGGATTTTTACGATCTGCTGCGTATTTATCCTGTTAAAGATAGCGAACAATTTTTCGCTGCTTTACAACTACTCGATCCAATGGCACCGAGATTATATTCCATCTCGTCTTCACCGGCTGCGCACAATGGCGAGCTACATTTAACTATTGCAACAGATGTCTTTCTAAAAAATAATGAAAAGTCTTACGGTCTCGGTTCTTATTACCTGAATCATCTACCAGTTGGTGCAGCATTGAACATGTTCCTGCACAGGCAAAAACATTTTCATTTACCGCCCGATGATAAAGATTTAATCATGATTGGCCCCGGTACAGGTATTGCACCACTGCGTTCTTTTATTGCTGAAAGAGATGCACTTGGCGCCACCGGCCGCAACTGGTTATTTTTTGGCGAACAACATTTCAACACAGATTTCTATTATCAAACTGAAATTCAGGGCTGGAAAGAAACTGGTGTTTTGCAAAAAGTTAGTCTTGCTTTTTCTCGTGACCAGGCCGAAAAAATTTATGTGCAGGATCGCATGCAACAGGAAGCGGCAGAACTCTGGGATTGGATAAGTAATGGTGCATATATCGCTATATGCGGTGCAAAAAACCCGATGAGTAAAGATGTAGAGCAAACATTGACAGAAATTATTTCAACACATGGAAATTTATCGTCTGAAGCCGCTACCGCATACCTCGCACAATTATCGAAAGACGGCAGGTATGCGAAAGATGTTTGGTAAAAGATTTGTGATGTATTATATATGATCTGTGATTTTGAAATACAAAATACAGAAAGACGATTTTGTTACGGGCATTTTTTTCTAATCATCATCGTTGTTATGAATTTGTTGTTTCGACACACAAGTCCCTCACTGCAACGCCGGGAATTTTAATCATCTAATTACATGTAACAGTCATCATAAATTCATTTTTACATCATACAATAATTCATAATTGACTAATCAATAATCACAACAACCGGTTATTGATTAACGCTGAACTTCAAGCAACATGAGCACTCAAAATACACAGGCACCATCGCCGGTAGAGAAGATAAAAAAAGAAAGCCACGGCTTAAGAGGCAATATTGTACCAAGCATTAAAGAGCCTATTACAGGCTCAGTGCCCGAGGATACCGTGCAACTGGTAAAGTTTCATGGCATGTACCTGCAGGATGATCGTGACAGGCGTGAAGAAAGGGCAGAAAAAAAACTGGAACGGTTGTATTCATTCATGATTCGCTTACGCCTTCCCGGCGGTATACTTACACCGGAACAATGGATCGCATTGCATCATATTGCCGGCGAGCATTCAACGGGTGTTATAAAAATTACTACACGTCAAACATTACAATTACACGGCGTTTACAAATCGCATGTAAAACCAACATTGCAGGCATTTAATGCGGTGAAGTTAGATTCCATTGCAACCTGTGGTGATATCAATCGTAACGTTACCGCAGCTGCACACCCTCAGGCCTCACCACTCCATGAACAAATACATGGTTTTGCCGATAAGATCAGCACGATGCTGATGCCAAAAACAAGGGCCTACTACGAAATTTGGTTGGATGAAGAAAAGCTGGGCGAAAGAATTTCAGAAGAAGATCCGCTATACCAGGAACGTTACCTGCCACGTAAATTTAAAGTTGGAATTGCCATTCCTCCGAACAATGATGTTGATGTTCTGACGAATGATCTTGGATTGATTGCCATCATCGAAAAAAATAAATTGAAAGGTTTCAACATTGCTGTGGGTGGTGGTTTGTCAGCCACTCATGGCAATGAGCACACTTATCCGCGGCTTGCAAGTGAATTGGGTTTTGTAAGTATTGCAAATGGAGAAGAGAACCTGATGAAAACCATTTACGAAGTGCTAACCGTACAACGTGATTTTGGTAATCGCAGCGACCGCAAACTGGCAAGGGTAAAATATACCATTGACAGCATGGGAGTTGATGGTTACCGCGAAGAACTGGAAAAACGTATTGGCTTTAAGCTGGAGCCTGCAAAGCCTTTTGAATTTACCGACCGGAAAGATTATTACGGCTGGAATAAAAACCATAAAGGTCTTTGGTATTATACCATTTTTGTAGAGCATGGAAGAATTACTGACGACATAAACTCCGCTACTAAAACAGCACTATACGAGATAGCTCAAACGGGCAAAGCCATGTTCCGTTTTACGGGCAATCAAAATATTACAGTGGGTGATGTATCGGCCAAAGACAAAAAAGAAATTGATGCCATCCTCGAAAAATTCTATGTAAAAAGATTTACAGAACAAGCATCTGCCATTCGCAAAAACAGCATTGCATGCGTGGCTTTTAATACTTGCCCTCTGGCATTGGCCGAGGCACAACGTTACCTGCCGTCACTGGTTACAAAACTGGAGCCGATGCTTGCAAAATACAAATTGAGTGAAGATGAAATAATTATTCGCATGACTGGTTGCCCGAATGGTTGCGGCCGCTCTCCTGCTGCTGAAATTGGATTGGTTGGCACTTCTTATGGGCATTACAACCTGCATCTCGGTGGCGATAGAATTGGCACAAGACTAAATACAAAATTTAAGGACAGCCTGAATGAAGAGCAGATTATTTCTGAACTGGATAACCTGTTTGCAAATTACAGCAAACAGAAAAAAGGAAAGGAAACGCTGGGCGATTTTGCAAACCGTACGCTGTTTAACGATCCTGTTTCTTAAGCAAATGAGTATCCTTC
>JBKJNG010000169.1:0-7128 GCA_046596065.1 Phnomibacter sp.
GCAATTAAATAATCCTGGCGCACCCTTAATGAGCCAAGTGTTACATGACCTTTTATAATTTCCCCCGTACGGGTGTCAACAACAGATGCGCCATAGCTCCACCCCCTTGTACTACGGTGTACCCAATTAATAACATTATACCTAACATCCATTGGGTCGGCACTATCAGGTAATATTTTTACCTGGAAAGCATTTATATAACCGGCTGCTTCAAAAGCCTGGTTCCACCAGCCAGCCCCTTCTAACAAGGCGCTGCGAATAGGTTCGGGCGTTCCATTATCCAGGTAATAAACAATAGGTTTAACGGCCTCGCTAAGAGCTGCGGAAGTATCTTTCTTTTGCAGGCGGTGACGAACAGCTAAATATTTTATGATGGGTTCTGAAACGGGCGTACTGTAGTCGAAGTAAGAGACGTTGTAAAAACTTGAACGCGGATCAAAAACACGCGTCTCATATTTGTTATCGGGTAACTGTACAAATGAATGATGCATGCGTACTGTAATAGCTTCAGTAGACGGGGCTACAGTTGTTACAAAATTTCCAACCGTGCCATCGCTGTTTACAAAAGTGATACTCGCTTCAAAATCAGTATTCAACGGAAAGTTTTTTGTGCGCTGCAAATACATTGCGCTACGGGTTTTATCAATAGTATAAGTTCCCTGTTTTTTAATGCGTAAAATGTTTGAAACCTTGATAGCATCACGCAATAGAAAATCAGTTGCATCAACAAGCACGGTGCCAGTGGTTTCAGCTTCAACTGTAAAACCCCAGAGCGTTGATTGTGTAAAAGATTGTTCTACAGCCCGTTTTTCATTGGCATCAGCTGTAATGGCGCGGTAACCATAGTTGGGTTGAATCATCAAAATCTTTCTGCCAACTTTTGTAAATTTTATAATTCTTGTGTCGCCTAATAAACCCCTGTCCAAACCAATATCATTTGAGCCAACACCTGCAGGTAAAGATGTTTGGTATAATACTTCGGTATCCAGTTTATTTATCTCTAAATAAATCTTCCCATCATCTTCATTCCAGTAAAAATTAAAGAAGCCTTCAAACTTCTTCATAGTCTTTGTTTTGTCTTCAATAGAAGCTAATTTTTGAGAGAACGAAATGATAGGTATAATCAGTAGTAATAAGATCAGGCGTTTCATAATGGAGAATAGTTTATTTACACAATATAGATTTGATAGAGGGAACTGAAAAAAAGTAATTGTTGATGGCAAGCATTTTTGAGGATGCTATGTTATTTCTAAAACGACACACAAAAACTATTTGAAATTTTGCATAATCTCATCAGGGAAGTATTAAGTACCTCTAATAAAACAGGCTACCATTTTTGGGGTAGCCTGTTTTTTATTTGCAATGCTGCAGTTAATTTATACCATCAACTGCCATGTCCCTGGCTATCTTTTGAATTAGCCCCTGTAACACTTTTCCGGGGCCACATTCGGTAAAACGGGTTGCGCCATCGGCTACCATTGCCTGTACGCATTGCGTCCATTTAACAGGGCCCGTTAGCTGATGAATAAGGTTCATCTTGATTTCTGCAGGCCTTACAACCGGTGCCCCCACCACGTTTTGGTAAACGGGTGCCACAGGAGTATTAAAAGTTGCAGCTTCAATAGCTTCAATCAATTCTTCTTCTGCGTGTATCATTAGCGGGCTATGAAAAGCGCCACCGACCGGTAACAAAAGTGCTCTTCTAGCGCCTGCTGCTTTTAAAGCTTCACAGGCAATTGTTACGCCTTGTATGGATCCACTTATCACAAGCTGACCCGGGCAATTGTAATTGGCGGCAACCACAACTTGTTCTATTCCGCTGCAAATTTTCTCCACCACATCATCCGCCAAACCAAGAATGGCAGCCATGGTGCCGGGATCAGTTTCACAGGCATGCTGCATGGCTTGCGCCCGCACTTTTACCAGCTTCAATGCATCTTCAAACGATAGCGTTTCATTGGCAACTAAAGCGGTAAACTCGCCAAGCGAATGTCCTGCCACCATATCGGGTTTTGCACCTGCGATTGTTTTATAAGCGATTACAGAATGAAGAAAAATAGCTGGTTGTGTAACATTGGTTTGACGCAAAGCTTCATCCGTTCCTTCAAACATAATATTGCTGATGCGAAAGCCTAATATTTCATTCGCCTGCTCAAATAATTCTTGGGCCTCGTTGCCGGATTCGTATAATGCTTTGCCCATGCCGCTAAACTGTGCACCCTGGCCCGGAAATACAAACGCATGTTTGCTCATAATAAATAGTAATTAGAAGATAGTAGATAGTACTTAGACAATACAAAATGATATTGGTATTAGATAGTACAAAACACATTTTTAATTCTCTAATCCTATTTCAATGAAGGTTGATTCCTATCAACCTGTGGAATTCTCCTCTTGTTGTTTCATTTCTAAACTCGCCACTGAAAGCCGACGTTGTAGTTACACTGTTTTGTTTGCTTACACCACGCATCATCATACAATAATGGCGGGCTTCAATTACTACAGCAACACCCAGCGGGTCAAGCGCTGTTTGCAATGCATCCAGTATTTGCGTTGTAAGCCTTTCCTGAACCTGTAAGCGACGTGCATATACATCTACCACACGTGCAATTTTACTTAGCCCGGTAATCCAGCCGTTTGGAATATAAGCTACATGCGCTTTACCTGTAAATGGCAACATGTGATGTTCGCAAAGACTGTATAATTCTATGTCTTTTACAATCACCATTTCACTGACGGTTTCTTTAAAACGTGCCGAATTAATAATTTTAACCGCATCCTGCTGGTAGCCTTGGGTTAGGTACTGCATTGCTTTCGCAAGTCGCTCGGGTGTTTTTAGCAGGCCTTCTCTTTCCGGATCTTCGCCCAATAACGATAACGACTCTTGATAGCACTTTGCGAGGCCTTCGGTTGTGTGTAAATCGTATTGTTCGGTTTTTGTGTAAGCCATAATGCGTTGTGATTAAGTGTTGATTTAATTACTTTGATTGAATACAAACAGCTTAACAGGTAATGGGTTCATTATATCTTCAATGTTGCGTAAAAATTTAATTACAGTTAGAACAAGGGCTTAAATACGGATCTCACCTAACAAATACAAGCATCCTTTACCACTCATAATTACTCGATCCTGTAAATCTTCGCAGCATAAATAGCCGCCTCGTGCCGAAAGTTGTTTTGCCGTCATCTTCTTTTTACCCAATTTTTCACTCCAGTAGGGAATTAATTGCGAATGTGCTGAACCTGTTACCGGATCTTCATGAATGCCGGAAGCCGGGGCAAAGAATCTTGAAACAAAGTCAGTACTGTTACCGGGTGCGGTAATAATTAATTTGTCAAAATGTTTTTTCAATAAAGTGAAATCAGGCTTGCATTCCTGCACTGCTTTTTCATCTTCCAGTTCAACCAGTAAATCGCGGTATTGAGCCACCGAAATAACTTTTACGCCACCCAAAGCCTCATTTAAAAATGCAGGTGTTTCATCAATTTTCTGTGGTAGCCATCTTGGAAAATCCATCGAAATATTATCACCATCTTTTGTTACTACCAAAGGCCCGCTGGCACTTTGAAAAATAATGGTGTCAGAAGGATGATCTAATAAATTAAATAGCACATAGGCACTGGCAAGTGTGGCGTGGCCGCAAAGATTTACTTCTACTGCCGGTGTAAACCATCTTATCTCGTATGATGCCGTTTGTTCACTTACAAGATTGTTGATCACTAATGGATCTGCTGAAACATTTATGATTGGTTCGCCCTGAACAGGAACAAAAAAAACAGTTTCACTCAGGTTGTTTTCCATAGCTATTTGCTGCATCAAACTATCGGGTAGCCATTCAGTTAATGGAATTACGGCAGCAGGGTTTCCTTCAAATAATTTTTCAGCAAAAGCATCAACCTGGAATATATTAAGTTTCATCGTTTGGTTTTTTATAATAATGAAAACTAGGCAAAGATAAATGATACCTCACAGCCAATATGCGTATACAAACAATGCCGGCCATGCAAATAAGCTGGGCCACAGTGTCGTTAAAAGAAAAATAATGTAGTAAGAAATAAATTACTCCACCCGCTATGCATGCTGAAGCATAGATTTCTTTGCGAAAAATAATCGGAACATTATTTAATAAAACATCTCTTAATACCCCGCCAAAGCAGGCAGTAATTGTGCCAAGTGCAATACAGATGCCGGGAGAAAATTGAGTGGCCATCCCTTTTTCTATACCGACAATTGTAAACAGGCCAAGCCCTAATGAATCAAATAGGAAAAGGGTTTTAGGAAATTTTTTTGACGAGTCAAAAAACAGTGTTGCAATAACGCTAAGCAGGATAATTAAAACAGTTGTTTCGTCTCTTAGCCAGGCTACTGGCGTTTCGCCAATTAATACATCACGCAATGTACCGCCACCAATCGCAGTAGCAAAAGCAATCACCAACACACCAAAAATATCCAGTCGTTTTTGAATGGCAGATGAAGCACCGGATATAGCAAATGTCGCTGTCCCCAGAATATCAATCACCTGTACAAAATCAACTTTCATAGTGGCTTTTTTGCAAGGTTTTATATTCCTGCATTCATGTCCTTTGCACCGATCATCTCCAAAAAATACGGCTGTCTAAAAAATTATTCAGCCATCATTTCTCTTACAGTTTTTACAACATCTTCAGCGTTGGGCTTACTGAAATAGTCACCATCACTACCATAAGCCGGCCGGTGTGCTTTACCCGTTAATGTTCGGGGTGTCGCATCTAAATACCGGTAGCCTCCCTGCTGTTCCATTACATGGTTGTACATGTAGGCGGCTGCACCACCGGGTACATCTTCATCAACAAATAAAATGCGGTTTGTTTTTTTCAGTGATGCCAGTATGCTGTGGTGAATATCAAAGGGCAATAAAGTTTGTACGTCTATAATTTCGACACTTACGTCATGCTTTGCCAGGCGTGTTGCGGCTTCCTGTATAATCCGCAAAGTTGAACCGTAAGAAACAATGGAGATATCGGTACCCTGCTGAATTATTTCCGGTATACCAAGCGGTACCGTATAATCCACCAGGTTCGAAGGAAGCTTTTCTTTAAGGCGATAACCGTTTAAACATTCAATAACCAGTCCAGGGTCGTTGCCCTGCAACAAGGTGTTGTACATACCAGCAGCCTGCACCATGTTACGCGGTACACAAACATAAATTCCACGGAGGCTGTTTATGATCATCCCAAGCGGGCTTCCGCTATGCCAGATGCCTTCCAGCCTGTGTCCTCGTGTGCGAATAATAAGAGGACAACTTTGTTGCCCGGAAGTGCGGTAATGTAAGGATGCAAGATCATCGCTTAATACCTGCAGGCCATATAATAAGTAATCGAGGTATTGAATTTCTGCTATTGGTCGCAAACCTCTCAATGCCATTCCTACACCCTGGCCCATAATTGTTAATTCACGAATGCCGGTGTCGAAAATACGACCAGAACCATGCTTTTGCTGAAGGCCTGCAAAGCCCTGGTTTACATCACCAATCCGGCCAAGATCTTCACCAAAAGCAATCACGGTTGGATGATGTAAGAATAGTGCATCAAAATACCTGTTTAATATTTCGTATCCATTTAAGGAGATATTGGTATCGTATAACACTTTTACTTCTTTTACGTTAAGCGCACTTTTTACGCCACTGTTGTAGAGGTGCGTATTAAAGTACCGTTCATTTTCCACTGATAAAGCTTTATGGTAAGCGCGGATATCTTTAACAGCTTCGGTATTATCTGCAAATTCCATGGCAATAACCAGGGCTTTCATAATATCCTTTCTAAGTGGTTCTTTATTGGCATTTAGGTCAGCCAATGCAAGTTTAACCTGTTCGTTTGTGTTACCTGTTGCAATTGTTTTTGTAAGTAATTGTTTGGCTTTTTGTAATTGTTCCAGTATTGGTGCCTGGTAGGCTTGCCATGCATCTGACCTGCTTGCACGAATTAATTTTTTTGCTGACAATTCAACCTCTTCCAATTCTTCAGCAGAAGCTAATTCATTGGTAAGTAACCATTCCTTCATCTTTTTAATACAATCCCATTCTCTTTCCCATTCAAGCCTGTCATGGCTTTTATATCGTTCGTGACTCCCGCTTGTGCTGTGCCCTTGCGGTTGTGTTACTTCTTCTACATGAAACAACGCTGGTGTATGCGTAATCCTGATGTGTTCAATGGCATGTTCAAACACTTCGCACATGCCGGCATAATCCCAGGCTTTAACCTTATAAATGTTGATGCCGTTTGTGCCATCTTCTTTCTGCATGCCACCTAACGCGTCCGATATAGAGGATTTCACCGTCTGGTATTTTTTTGGAACAGAAATGCCATACCCATCATCCCAAACAAAAATGGCCAGTGGAATTTGCAACACGGCGGCGGCATTTACCGTCTCCCAAAAATGACCTTCGCTGGTACTTGCATCGCCGATGGTACAAAAACAGATCTCATTTCCATTGTCGCTGAGTTCCTTAAATTGTTTTAATTGCGCAACATTTCTGAAAGAAGAAGAAGCCAATGCCAGACCGATTGACCTGGGCAATTGCGCCGCCGTGGGCGCCATATCGGCTGCAGTATTATACTGATCAGCCAGCGGCAGCCAGTTGCCGTTGGCATCAGTATTTTTTGTAGCAAAATGAGCGTTCATTTGGCGTCCCGCGCTCCATGGATCGTTATTAAGATCCGGATCGGCATACATCTGGGCAAAAAATTGTTGCGGCGTAGCCATACCAAGGGCAAACATCCAGGTTTGATCGCGGTAATAGCCACTTCGCCAATCGCCGGGTTTAAAAAATTTGGCAAGGGCCACTTGCGGAATTTCTTTGCCATCACCAAAAATTCCGAACTTGGCTTTGCCCGTCAAAACCTCTCTGCGACCCATCAAACTTGCTTGCCTGCTAGTATAAGCAACGCGATAATCGTTCAAAACCTCGGTTCTAAAATTGTCAAATGATAGTTGACTAAGGTCCTGTGCCGCAACACCTGATTCCATCATACAAATGTAATTATTCGGTTATCAATGACTTAACTCCTATTTTCTGTTCAACATTTAAGGCGTAAAACATTTAACAGGACGGTTAAGCGTAGAAATAATTTTTTTCAAATACTTTAGCG
>JBKJNG010000212.1:0-4252 GCA_046596065.1 Phnomibacter sp.
ATTGCGTCCAATAGTTGCGCCGTGTATTATAGCGCCATGACCAATATGCGATCCGGCTTTCAATAAAACCGTTACGCCGGGAAACATGTGAATGGTGCAGTTTTCCTGCACATTGCATCCATCTTCCAAAATAATAGCACCCCAATCGCCACGTAATGCTGCACCGGGACCTATATAGCAATCTTGACCAATAATTACATTGCCGGTAATGCAAGCCAGCGGATGAACAAATGAAGATTCGTGAATGACAGGAATGAAGCCTTTAAATGAGTAGATCATGATAAAGTATATAGGGTATAAAAAGTATATAAAGCAGAAAAAGTCTAAAGGGTTGTGGCTGGCGTTTATTTACTTTCATCCCTTTTTCTTCTCAGGTAGGCTAAATAACCGTTTAAAAGCCGTTCAATTTCTTTACCCTTTTGCCTGTAAAGCGACAATTGGTCCATTGAAATATAACTATCATCCAAGGCATCAATTAAATGGTTGATGGTTTCGCTAAGAGACCCGCTGGCTTGCACGCAATAGTGATGTTGATCTGGGTATGTAAATCGTCAATGGCCCTCTGTAATCAATGCATTGATAGATCTTGAACTTCTAATAACCTGGTCTGTCAGCCTGAACTTTTCATCACTGGGAAATTGCTTTGATAAAACGCGAATATCGTTTTTAAAGTCTCGTGCTTTTTTCCACAATTCAAGTTCTTCAAAACCAAAGTTTTTTTTGTTCATAGTCAATGAATTTAAGGCTGGAATTGTTGTATTAATTTTTCCGTATTTAACTTTGACGTATTTGTCTTTTTACCTTACATACTTTATATTCCCTATTTACTTGTATTAACCAGCTGTTTCCCCGTTCTAAAACAAGTGCCTTTAAAAAATGCCACAACGTGATCTCTCTGATTAGTGATCGTGATATGATACAAACCTGTTGATCTTCCATTATGCATCTCTTTTGCTTCAGCAGTTAATTCATCACCCACATGTACCGGTTTTAAAAAGTTAATAGCAGTATCAAGTGCTACGCTTAAATTATTTCGGTTATTGCAGGCAAATGCAAAACAACTATCGGCTAACGAAAAACAAATGCCGCCATGCACAATCCCAAGACCGTTGATCATCTCTTTTCTTACGATCATTTTAATTTTACTGTAACCATCTTTTATTTCCAATACCTCAATGCCTAACCATTGGCTAAACAAATCATCAATCATTATCTTTTCCACTACCTGCGCTGCAAACGAAGCAACTCTTTCACTCATAGTATTTGTATATTTTCCAGTTTTTTTTAAACTAAACAACTACTCCCCAATAAACTCGGCTTTTCTTTTTTCAATAAATGCACGTACTCCTTCTTTAAAATCTTTGGTAGCTGCGGCGCGCTGCTGCAGTTTGTCTTCATTCTCCAATTGCTCTCTTAGGGCATGTGTATCGCTCCATTGCAGCGCTTTTTTGGTAAGGGCTAAACCAACAGTTGGCAGTGCCGCCAAGGTGGTTGCAATTTGTTTTGATGATGTATCAAAACCATCATCTGGAAACCATTTATAGATCATGCCCAGTCGTTCCGCTTCTTCTGCCATTATTTTATCTCCAAGCATCATAATGGCACTTGCTTTTTGAAGCCCTATTAAACGTGGCAGGATAAATGTGCCGCCGCTATCTGGTATTAATCCAATTTTGCTGAATGCCTGTATAAAAGAGGCGGAATTTGCAGCCACTACCACATCGCAAATCAATGCAATGTTAGCTCCGGCACCAGCGGCCACACCGTTTACGGCTGCAACTACCGGTTTTTCCAATCGTTGAATCTTTGTAATAATCGGGTTAAAATGTTCGCTGAGAATGCGGTTCATGCCGGGCCCGTTAGGGTCAATCACTTCATCAAGATCCTGGCCTGCACAAAACGCTTTACCTGCCCCGGTAATGTAAACACAACGAATGGTTTTGTCATTGGCGCAGTCATCTAATGCGGTTTGAAATTCAAAGGCCATTTCGCGGTTTATGGCATTGTATTTTTCTGGTCGGTTAAGTGTTATAAAGCCAACCTTGTTAATCACTTCAAAAACAATTGAAGACATAATAGTGTGATTTGATAAATGGAAAGTTAGCTCTAAAATTATTATTGAAGGTTCAGCTTAATGGCATTTAAAATAATCAAAAGGCTCCAGGCAATCGTTGCACCTGTACAATGCTTTGCAGGCGGTGGAGCCAAAGCGACTGATCATTTTGGTATGATAACTTTTGCAGTGCGGGCATTGAATGGCTACCTGCTCGTCGGCTTCCATACTGCTGCAGGAGGCAACTTTATCTGCAGGTGGGGCTATGCCATACGCGGTTAATTTTTCTTTTCCAGTTTCCGTCATCCAGTCGGTTGTCCATGCAGGTGACAGCACAGTTTTTATTTCAACGTTTTTATAACCATGTTCTAATAATGCAAACCTTATATTCAGGGTAATCATATCCATGGCGGGACAGCCCGAATAGGTGGGTGTGATGTAAATGACAACCCCATCTGATTCTGTTGCGGAGCCGGAAGATTTCAATTCAATATCTCTAACAATTCCGAGATCAATTATCGACAGTACGGGTATTTCCGGATCGCTTACAGATTGGAGAATTTCCAAGATCTTTTCTGTGCCGGGCCTGATTAAATTGTTGGCGATTGAATTTAAAGTTTTCATGGCATAAATTCGTTCTAAACTATTGAAATTACCATTGGCTGTTTGGATATACTCTTTGCAGGTATTGCATTTCAGCTAAAATATATCCGAGATGTTCTGTATGAACTCCTTTTAATCCACCGGTTTGAAAAGGCTTCACTGAAGGGACTTTCAGTGTTGCTTTTTTCAATATTTCAGAGATGCTGTTCATCCAAAAATCATTAATTAAGTTATAATCAACAGGCAGATTATTGTTGGGAATTGATTCGAATAATTCGCCCGTATAAGGCCATAGAATGTCAATTGCTTTTAGCATCCGCTGATGACTTTCTTCTGTGCCATCACCAAGCCTTATCACCCAATCACTACTCCATTTTAAATGATAGTTTACTTCTTTTATACTCTTCTCTGCAATGGCTGCTATTTGCATATCATTTCCCTGCATTAATCGCTGATACAGCGGTTTTTGATAAGCAGCAAAAAAGAAGATTTTCAGAATGGTTTGTGCCCAATCGCCATTTGGCAATTCAACCAGTAAATGATTGCGGTATTTATTTGCATCACGTAAATAAGCAATCGAATCTTCTGTTGAACCATCCTGTTTTAGTTCCGCAATATATTGGTAGAAGTTTCTTGCCTGTCCCAAATAATCCAGTGCAATATTCGTTATAGCAATATCCTGTTCAAGCGCAGGCCCATGTCCCGTCCATTCACCTAAGCGCTGGCTCATGATGAGGGTGTTGTCCGCGAGGTTGAGGATAAAAGGAATTAGGAATTGGGAATTAGGGATTGGATTGTCGATAGTCACGTCAGCTTTATAATTCACTGCCGGGCTATTGCTGTTATTACCCTTGTTTGATATCATGATTTCTTAACGTGGTTTTGTTTGTTCAAATAAGAGATATAACTGTTACTTCTTACATGTATTTCAATTCATCTGGTAATTCATAAAAAGTTGGATGCCTGAACACTTTGTCAGCAGCGGGCTCATAAAAACTATCTGCTTCATCAGGGTTGGTGGCATGTATGTATTTTGATTCAACAACCCATATGCTCACACCTTCCTGCCTGCGGGTGTACACATCTCTTGCATTTTCAATAGCCATTGCTGCATCAGCGGCATGTAAACTGCCAACGTGTTTGTGGTCGAGACCTTGTTTATTTCGGATAAATATTTCCCACAATGGCCATTCATTGCTGATCATTTTGCCTTTAGTAAAACCACCGCTTTCAGCGCCATCACCATAGTCGCCATAACGATGAATGGGTATTAAATTATTCATTATTGATCATTTTGTTTTATGCGCTTTTGCTGTTTTTAAATAGTTTATGCAGCCTTTCAATTCAACCAGGCAACTAAGCCATCTCCAATACCTCACCAACCTTCATTTTCTCCGCATGCACTGCCGCGGCTTCTCTTATCCATGCACCATTTTCCCAGGCCTGCTTTCTTGCATTCAATCTTTCGCGATTGCAAGGCCCGTTGCCTATAATCACATTCCAAAATTCATCCCAGTTAATAGCACCAAAATCATGATGATTTCTTGCTTCGTTCCATTTCAAATCAGGATCGGGTAATTGCATACCAAGAAATTT
>JBKJNG010000386.1:0-4550 GCA_046596065.1 Phnomibacter sp.
CGCCGACTTAGAAACGGCTGAAACATTGATCTATCAAGAATGTCAAAGAACTTTTATAAATAACAACGCAACGCTAGTGATATCATTTAACTTAATTCCCCCAAATTAAGATTATAAACAGAGAACGCATCATCTGGGTTATTTTTATAATTCTGGTTATTTTGACGGTAGGCGCATATCTCTTTATTTCTTTCGGATAGAAAGTATATCCCCTAAGGTTGCTTGGTTAAGCTGATTTTTTGTATCAACAAGTTTTGGTAAGTCACAACATGTTGACACCACATAACTTAATCTATTTTTTTACTATTTGTCATTCCATGAATTTCTTGGATTGTTGAAAGTCTATTTTTATTATTGTGCTAATATAATTTCGGTAAAAAAAATTAATAAAATATTTCATGATAAAGATCATTTCTTATCCTAACCACCCTCATTGCTGAGCTTCCCAATAAGTTACATTTTTATACCTGTGATGGATTAACCGATCATCAACTTATCAAATAAAATATAAACAATGAGCGAAATCGATCAATTAAAATTGGAAGCTAGAAAATTATTGGAGGAAGTGAACTACGAGTTTGAAAGAACAACCGGTAAACATCGTGCAGAATCAGGTTATAATTATGAATCTTCCCACGAATATTCTTTCAAGAACAGGTTAAGTCAACTAAAGAAAAAAGTTCTGTCACTGCAAATAAGTTCTGTTTCTTTAGCAAATCATTATAATACTCAATTATCAAGCTAACAATTTATCTATCAATTTAAACATCCTGTTTTTAAAAAGAGCTTGAATATTTATCATAGTAAATTTTTTCTTTGCATTCATTAATAATCTCCATGATATTAATCATAATGCGCTCTAACTGGTGTCATTTTATTCCAAACCCATCACTTTTACTTTTGATTATTGATAACCAAATCACTATCCACTTAATTTATTAAATCAAATTTTTAATAAATTTTAAAACGCAAGCAAAAACAATCGATAAAAAATGGAACTAATATCACAACCCCGCAGCAGAAAGAACTTTGTAAAATGGGGGCTGGGGATAGTCGTTTCACTTACGGTATTTAAACTTGCTGGATCTGCGGGGGCCAAAAAACGGGATAATGAAGTAAAAACAATAAAGATGTTGGGGCAAGATGGTCGGCTTGTAGAAGTGATACAATCAACTTTGCCCGCTAACAGGAAAAAAATTACTGATAAAGAATTAAAAAATTGGGTTAAGAAATAAATACAAACTATTTCAATGCAAGAGCAAGATCACGATAATACAAGAAGGAAATTTCTTGCAACAGGATTACTTGCAATGGCAGCAGGATGTACTTCCAAACATCCCTTTCCGGGTAATGAAGATGCTGTTGCATCGGGAGAAACCGTAAAACTTTTATCAGTTGATGGTGAAATAATAGAAGTTGACAAAGCATTTCTTAAGCCCGTTCCTAATTTGCCAACTGTTTCCAATAGTGAAGAAAGAAGAGGAATCGCAGGTAAGAAATTTGTAATGGTGATAGACCTTTCCCGTTGCAAAAATTTAAAAAAATGCCAGACTGCATGTAATCATATGCATAGCGTACATCCTGGACAGAACTGGATAAAAGTGCATGCTATGCAGGATGCACCAAAAGCTGCACCTTACTGGGAGCCTACAACCTGTATGCATTGTGATGAACCGCCGTGTGTAAAAGTTTGTCCTGTGGATGCCACCTTCAAAAGAGAGGATGGTATTGTTTTGATAGACAGTAATCGTTGTATTGGTTGCCGGTTCTGTATGGCCGCTTGTCCTTATTCAACAAGGGTTTTCAATTGGGATGAACCTCTTCTTAGTAAAGAAGTTGCAGCACTACCTTACTCATGCGAAACCAGCATGCCGCAAAAGGTAGGAACGGTAAGTAAATGCGATTTTTGTCCTGATATGACGAGGAAAGGGGAACTACCCCATTGCGTTTCAGCATGCCCTAATGGGGTGTTTATGTTTGGTGATGAAAATGAGGATTCTGTTACCAATGGAGCCGAAACATTCAGGTTTAGCGAGCTGATAAAAGATAAAGCAGGGTACAGGCTTATGGAAGATCTTGGCACAAAGCCAAGAGTATATTACCTGCCACCTGTTAACCGGAGTTTTCAATTTGAAGAAGGACTTACTAAAGACACTATGAAAGTTAAAACTTAATAATATTTTTTACAGTGGACACATTAACTATAATACAACCCGAAAAAATTTCTTTGAGTAACAGGGAAAGAATTATCCATGAGCTTTATCCGCAAAAGTTTGGGAAGCGTGGTAAAACATGGACCGCCACCTTAATTGTATTATGTATTATCGGCGCCTTTGCTTATTACCGGCAATTGAGATATGGGTTAGGGGTAACCGGAATGAGAGATTATGCTTCCTGGGGAATTTATATTTCCAACTTTGTATTCTTTGTTGCCATAAGTCTTGTTGGCTCTTTGATAACTGCGGTACTTCGTTTGAGTGAAGTTCACTGGAGTACACCTCTTACAAGGATCGCAGAGATTATTGCCGTATCGGCTATCTTCTTTGCTTCAGCAATTATCATTGTAGATATGGGACGCCCCGAGCGGTTTCTCAACATCTTTATTTATGGCCGCTTACAATCGCCAATCATTTGGGACGTAATTGTTATCAGCACCTATTTTGTTATCAGTATTCTGTTACTGTATCTCCCTTTGCTTCCGGATCTTAAAATACTTATTTCACATAAAGAAAAGAACAGCAAATTGCTGAATAGATATTATAAATTCCTGGGCTCATTTTGGAAAGGCACAAAAGAACAATTTAAAATTGCCAATAAAGGAATAACTATTCTTTGTGTTACTATTATTCCTGTAGCATTTTGTATTCATACTGTTACTTCGTGGTTATTTGCTACAACATACCGCCCAGGCTGGGATAGTACAAACTTTGGGGCTTATTTTATCTCAGGAGCTTTTCTTGTTGGCGCAGGTGCAGTAGTTGTAGCCATGTATGTTTTTAGAAAAGCATATCATCTTGAAAAATACATCACCGCAGAGCACTTTAATAAAATGGGGAAAATTGTAGTGCTTCTTGCAATGCTGTATCTCTATTTCAATATCAATGAATTTTTGGTACCTGCTTTTAAAATGAAGAAGCCGGAAGAAGAGCATCTTACAGAATTGTTTACCGGAAAATTTGCGCCACTTTTTTGGTTTGCAATTTTAACAAGTATGATTATTCCCATTATTATTATGCTTTTTAAAGCAGGCAGAAAACCAAAGCCAATGTTTATAGCCGGAATACTTATTGTAGTTGGCGCATGGTGCAAACGTTTTCTTATTGTTACACCTACATTGCTTACTCCTTTTTTACCTATGTCAAATGTACCTGAAAATTTCAGGCATTATTTTCCAACCTGGGAAGAATGGGCAATAGCAATTGGATCACTTGCGGGCGCTTTATTAGTGATAACAATTTTTGTTCGAATTCTTCCAATTATTCCTATACATGAAACAATAACTGAAAAACAGGAACATGCAGAGCTCTCCGCTCTTTCAACAACTGATATTAAAGAAACAATAACTGTAAAAAATGAATGCGATGTTTATAATTAGAAATGGATTGCTTCTTCCTGCTGCGGTGCTGATTTTTTGTGCTAAACTAATGGCGCAGGATAGCACAGCCAGTAAATTAAATATCAGTCTTCGGTACTTTATGTTCAATAATAGTATCCCCTATGTGCTGGCAAATACTAAAACAAAAGTAGAAGGTAAATTTCAGCCCGTAAAAAATATGGGATTGGAAATATATCTTGATTCTATTGCGGCAGGCAATTTAATTGGAAAAATAAGTACAAATAAGAAGGGTGATGCACAAGCTATTATACCCGGGTCTCTAAAACAACAATGGGATGCAGGTCCCTCACATCAATTTTTAGCTGTATCTGTTGAGAATAAACAATTTGCTGAAACTATTGGCGACATTGAAATCACCAAAGCAAAACTTACTGTTGATACAACTATTGCAGACAGTATAAAAACTATAACTGTAAAAGTTTTTGAACTAAAGGATAATGAATGGATTCCTGTTAAAGATGTTGAAATAAAAATTGGCATAAGGCGGTTAGACGGTTCTTCATTACCTGTTGGTAAAGAGGCAACTTACACAACCGATTCAACAGGCCAGGTAACCGCTGAATTTACCAGGGCAAATCTACCTGCTGAAAAAGGAATACTAACATTAGTTGTAAATGTTGAAGACAATGATAAATATGGCAACCTTGTGCTTGAAGAGCATTTGCCATGGGGAGTAAATATTCAACAAACGAATGATTTGGGTAAAAGAACCTTATGGTCAACACGTTTTAAAACTCCTATATGGCTGTTATTTATGGCCTATTCAATAATGGCTGCAGTATGGGGCGTATTGATTTATCTTATTATTCAGTTTATCAAGATAAGAAAGTTAGGCAGAAACGTTGTATTAGACATTTAATTAAAAATGATAAAACGGGTAAGCCGAAAGATTTCAGTTTATTTTTTTCTATACTTTTTTTTGCATAAAATTAAT
>JBKJNG010000515.1:0-3369 GCA_046596065.1 Phnomibacter sp.
TTCCGGCGTTACATTTTCCCACATGGATAGGTTGCCATCCATGGCAGAAGGCAAGGTGGTTTGAAAAGGATAGTTACGGTATTGTTCTACAAGGGTGCCTTTTTTATACCAGGCATAACTAAAATCTTGCGGCAGGTTAATGGCAAAGTTTTGTAACTGACGAAATAACTCTGGTGCAAAGGCCTGGTTTGATGATCGCAGCGACCGAACCATTACAAAAACATAACCACCCAAACTACCATTAACCTTGTCTCTTATTTCCTGTTTTATGATATAGCCAAACTGATCGAAAGATTCGCCAAAAAAAGCAAGGTTCAGATTATCTGTTGGCGTTCCCTGTGTTGTAAAAAGTGTGTTCAGCGATTCGTATGAAATGTCCGTATTATTCTGGAGGTTTTCTTTGTCCCTGCTGAACAAGTAGATATAAGTTTTGTAGCGGTCGAGGTATCCGCCAAAATACAGGGCAATAATGGAGTCTTTTTTTGCACGACAAACTCTTTCATCTGAACACCTTGCAATAATGGTAGACCAATCCGTTTTTTTTACATTGGCGGCAGCAATTTTTACCAGTACCTCGCTTGTTTCATCTTTCTGAAGCATCAGGCTTTTGCTAAGGCTTTTGGTTCTTGCCTGCAGCCGGTTATCACTAAGCATTCCTAAGAAAAGGCTAAGCGACATGGCATAAATAAACAGCCAGGCCACCACAATGCCCGAACTTGTAGGGGCTGGTTTAATTAGTCTTGTAAAACCCGCAGTAAAAAATAAAAGCAGCCATATAAGCGAAGTTAACAGCGGAAAAACAAGAGATCTGTCGGATATTAATGAGAGTATGATTAGCCCTGCCAAACTTAATAACGTAATAATAACCCAATTGCGGGTGGTGGACAAACGCAGAAAAACCAACACGGCGAACCGCATCACCATGTAATGATTAACGCATAAAAGAAAAATAATAAGAAAAGAAAGAATGGTTGTGTAGTTAAAACTGAAGAAGTTGGTAAGATCAAATGCCACTGATGAATTCAGGTAAAGATCCCTGATCATATAGGCAAGAAAAAAGTGGCCACCAGTAACTGCAAGGCATAATAAACCAATTAATACCCATTTAACATTGCGTATTTTTTTGCTTAAATAGTTTAAAATAATAGCGGTGTTTCGGGTAATAAAAGTACCGGCCCATAAGCCGAAAATAGCATTCAGAATAAATCTGCGTAACTCCTCAGCATTATTCACTTTTAATACCGAATCATCGGTAAACAAGGGAAAATGGGTTAAGGCGATAGGTATTCCGTACTTGCCTACAGCCCACCGTAACAATAACAACAACCCTGCAAAAAACATCAGCCCGGTCAATAGTTTTTTTTGTATTATATCCTGCGACAGCTTGGAAATAAATATAACCAGGAAGATAGATGCAAAACATTCGACCAAAAAAGAGGCCCAATTGAAAATGTAAATAGGCTCTTTTACCTGCGGACTAAAATAAACGATAGGTTTTCCGTTTTCGCCCTTTATGGGATATTCTGTAACTGAAGCGGAAAGTTCCATTTTACCGCCAAGCCCCCGAAAGCCTGGATACTCTTTTCTTAAGGAGCCATTTTCAATAAAAAACTCTTCGTGCAACTGAAGTAATCCTACCAAAATGTAACTACGGTTGCGAACCAGCACATTGCGTTTCAATAATTCGTATTGACCATTTCCATATTTTACAAAACTGCCGGATGGATAAAAAGAAACATGATAAGGATCGGGAAGAACAGCATTGGTACTCCAAAAAACCGGCACCTCGGTGGTATCGCTAGCCGTAAATAAAAAAACATGAAATGGAAGGCTTTTCAGCTTTATCAATAACGCTTCTGATTCATTACTGTCAACCAGTTGATTTATTTCAGCACTATCCCCTACCCATTCATTAAACCCCCGCTCCCTTTCCGTTACTGATTTCTGGAATGATTTGGTTACCGATTCGTAGGAAGCATATTTCGACCAGTAGTTATTGAAAATAAAAGTGAATGTATATACCCATGCAGCTATAATCAGCCATACCAAATGCTTTCTTACCAGGTATTTTTGCATATTACACTTTAGTTACACTACAGGAAAACAATTTTTCCGGATGATTTTTGTTTGAATGACAACAGTTTATGTTACTACTCACCAGGGGAATACAAGTGCGATTTACATAAATAAGCAATTTAGTTATTGCTGCATGCCTTTTTTTACTTCGTTCCAAACGGCATCCATTTCATCAAGTGTCATTTCTGCAAGATTGCTGTTGCGGCTCATGGCAACTTCCTCCATTTTCATGAACCTGGCCTTGAATTTCAGGTTGGTTTTTTCCAATGCTGTTTCAGGATCAATATTTAAAAATCTTGCATAATTTATCAAACTAAATAAAAGGTCACCAAATTCCTCTTCAGTATGTAATGCATCGCCGCTTTTTTCGGCCTGAAGCAACTCTTCCATTTCTTCTTCAACCTTCTTCCACACATCTGCTTTGTTCTCCCATTCAAAGCCAACTTTTTTTGCTTTTTCCTGTATGCGGGTTGCTTTAACCATGGCGGGTAACGATACCGGCACGCCACCTAAAACCGAAGTTTTACCTTCTTTTATTTTCAGTCGCTCCCAGTTGCGCTTAACATCTTCCTCATTATTAACAACCAGCAATTCGCCGTTGTTGGCTTCATCACCATAAATATGCGGATGCCGCTTTATCAATTTTTCGCAAACACCGCTAATAACTTCCTGTAATGTAAATTGGTTTTGTTCCGCCCCAATTTTTGCATAGAAAACAAGGTGCAGCATCAGATCGCCCAATTCTTCTTTAATGCCTTTCCAGTCTTCGTTCAATATGGCGTCGCCCAGCTCGTATGTTTCTTCTATGGTAAGCGGCCTTAAAGTGGCAATTGTTTGTTTGCGATCCCATGGACATTTTTCACGCAGCTCGTCCATTATTTTCACGAGCCTTTCAAATCCAATTTCCTTTACATCATCCATGATTTTTTTGGTTTAATACTTTTTCCTAAACGCAAATCTCAGCTAAAATAACCAGCGTTAAAATCTAAAGCTTCTTTAAAGCATTAACAAAGAGTTAAGTACAAATACTATCCCCAAAATTGAAAAAAGGAGCATAGTCAATATCGAAAAAAGCAGGTATTTAAAAATGGTTTTTGCACGCGGCTGTTCGTAAAAATTGCGGAAAGATTTATAGATATAATAGAGTGAGAAAATCGCGATACCTTTTTGCAACCAACTGAAAGCGGTCCATTGAAGAGTATGATGCAGCCATGAAAATAAATAGCCAAGCAGTATAAGCAGGTACAGGGCAATGTAAATGTAAATAACAAGTATGGCATGGTTTACATAGTA
>JBKJNG010000525.1:0-4620 GCA_046596065.1 Phnomibacter sp.
GTACTTTTTAAATAAATTTTGATGTAATCACGCAGGCCTTCCATCCAAATGATATCACCAAAAACTACTTTCACCTGGCTGTAATCTGCATTCACAAAAAAGAAATCGCGGTTAGCAACTTGCTTCGGTTGTTGCTTCAATGCGTTCAATTCAAATAATTCTTTTGCACGGTTACAAGCCTTAATAAATCTTTCAATGGCAACCGGTTTAACCAGGTAATCCACTACGGAAAGATCATAGCTTTCAATTGCATATTCTTTATACGCGGTAATAAAAATAATAAGTGGCTTATACTGCAGGCTATTAACAAATTGCAAGCCGGTCAATCCCGGCATTTGAATATCTAAAAACACAAGATCGATTGTATTTTCCTGCAGCATTTTCAGCGCTTCAAACGAATCGCCGCAGCTTGCTACCAATTCCAGGTAAGGCAGTTTTTTAATATTATCTTCCAGTAACTGAAGCGCCCATGGTTCATCATCAACGGCTATACAACGCATCATGATCTGAATTTTAAAGTTAGTAAAACAGTGAACCATCCATCCTCTTGCTGAATCCTAAGTGTATGCTGTGAGCCATACAATAATTCCAGCCTGCGTTTAACATTGGCGAGTCCAACGCCGGAGTTTTTATCTTTTTGAATATCACTGTGTTGAAATTTATTTCTTACAACAAATTCAAATTTTTCTCCATGCTGGTTGATGCGTATAATAATTTCAGGATCAGGTAAAGAAGTACCGTGTTTAAAAGCATTTTCAACAAATGGAATTAACAGCATGGGAGCAATGCTTCGCCATGGCTCCGCTATATTTTTTTCAACAGTCAGCTTTAATTTTTTTCCAAAGCGTTGCTGCTGTAATTCAATGTAGCTGTCAAGGTATTCGAGCTCACTTTTCAACAATACATTTTCGGTATCGCTTTCATACACCATATATTGTAGTAGCGATGAAAGTTTTACAACGGTAGGTTCCAGCAAGTCGCTTTTTAACCGCGTCATCGCCACAATATTATTCAACACGTTGAATAGAAAATGCGGGCTTATCTGCGATCTTAAAAAAGACAATTCTGTTTTGAGTGTCTCCTTTTGCAATTCAGCAGCAGCCTTATCAGCCTTCGTTTTATCAATGGTAATTTTATAAACCGTACTGGTTAATACCGTAAATAAAACCGGAACAATATTATGATAGGCAGAATTAAGAAAAACAAATTTACGACCCGTTACCAAAACGTTGAAAAATACACTGTGCAATAACATGAGCGTACAAAAAACCAGTAACAGGCTTACTGCATAAAAAATATATTTCCCACTGTTAAATAAATTTGGTACCAATACAAATGCATTAAAATAAAAGATGGCGATCCAGTAAAAATTACTCGCAAATTTCAGGTTGCTGAATGCGAGCTCATCGGCATCTTCTTTATGGCCATATTCAGCATTAATAATATACGGCAACAGGAAAACAAGTAACCATGCCATTACATGCATGATTACGGTCGTATAATTTATCCTGTTTGCTTGATTGGTCATGGTGAAAAAAATGAATTAATTCAATTGTATTCTTTTTTGTTCTTCTGTTTGCGAAGTGGATGATTTTGATTTTGGCTGAACACCCAATTTATAAACAAATGCTATACTGAATAACCTTGTATCTCGTGTGATCTTCAGTGTTGATTGCACATCCTGGAATTTTTGGATTTCCCCTGGATTTTGTGTGTAAAAAATATCGCGGATATTCATTTTTATACTGGCCTTGTTGTTAAACAATTGTTTCGAGACACCCGCTGATACCTGCCCCAGAGGAAGCACAATCGCTTGTCCTTCTTCCCTGTTTTTGCCGGTGTAATTTCCCGATAATTCTGCAGACCATCCATTTTTAAAACTAAACTGGTTATTGATATTGAAGGCTGCGGTTAGCTGGCTGGCCTTGAAGGGAATATCATTGATAGCTCCGTTGTAAAAATTCTTGTAAAGATTGACAAAAAATATTCCCGTGTACCAGCTAGTGAAAGGAACGGTAGTCATTTCGCTGATGCCGAAATTATACCTTGAACCAATATTGCCCACGCTGCGTATGATCACCGAATCTGTATGTGTAAGCGTTTCATTCATCATATCGTGAATAACACTGTAATTAATAGTTGTGGTGAGTAAATTTTTATAGGAATGATTGATCTCGAAATTGGTGCTGTATTGTGGTTGCAAAAAAGGGTTACCCGTTGAATAAGTGTATTTATCAATAAACGATACAAAAGGATTCAACTGCTGATAAGCAGGCCTGTCAATTCTTCGGCCAACTGATAGAGAGAACAGGTTGTTTTTGTTGACTTCGTAACTGATAAAACTGGTTGGGAAAATATTCAGGAAATTTCTTGAGAAAGCGGAATCTGTTTTTTGCTGCAGCGAACTTTGCGTGCCGCGTGAATTGGTTGCTTCAAGCCTCAGGCCAAGCTGTATCGTCCAATCGCCATATTTTTTATTAAGGTTTACATAAGCCGCATTAATATTTTCTTTATAATGAAAACTATTACTGAGTAATGTATCAGCTATCCAAACACTGTTCACCATCCTGTAAAAATCAGATTGGTTATTGGTTTGTGTAAAGCTTGATTTCAATCCTGTTTCTCCTTTAATGCCGTTAGGAAACTGGTAAGAATAATCCAGGCGACCCGAAAGAATATTGATATCCAGAGGCAGGCTGTTGCTTAAGTAATTATCAGCCAACAATGTGTTGGAGGGATTGTAGGTATAACTACTGATATTTTGTTGGCCCGTGAAATGATAGGCAAGATAATCGAGGCTTGCTGTTAGTTCTTTTTTACCACCTGCCGGTGCAATACGGAGGTTGATATTGGCATTGCCATTTTTCCATTGGTTATCGGCTAACCGGTTTGTTTTTTCAATGGAAGTGATATCACCTGTGGCATCTTTTACATAGCTGGTAGTATAAGCTTTTTGTTCCTGCGGATTTATAAATCCTGAGATAGCAAAACCTATTGTAGTTGCGGGATTTACAAAATAATCGGCCCCAATTTTCAGGTTGTTGTTTGTGGCTTTATTCAACCTTTCCGAAAGCTGTTCCAGCGATGATGTTTTGATTCCGCTTGTATTGATAAAATTCCGGTTGATATCAAAATTCATGAAACCCTTATTGAGGTTGTACCCATAGGTTAAAAAGAGGTTCATTTTTTCAGTGCGGTAGTTCATCACAACGCTGTTATTCGTTTTGGGATATTCTCCCTGGCTATAACTTAAAGTGATGGCTGCATTAAAGCCTTTCACCAGGCTTTTTTTGGTTTTGATGTTGATGATACCGGCGTTCCCGGCCGCATCAAATTTTGAGGAAGGATTGGTCATGATCTCAAGCTGACTAAGCTGGCTGGCACTCATGTTGCTCAATAAAGATGCCAGTTCTGCGCCGCCTAAGTAAGATGGTTTTCCATCAATAAAAATCACCACGTCGCTTTTTCCTTTAAGGCTGATATTGCCATCTTTATCCACCATTACACCGGGTGATTGTTCAAGCACTTCAAGTGCCGAAAGGCCAATGTTGGTAACCGATGCATCCACATTCACCACCATGCGATCCGCCTTTTGTTCAATCAATGGTTTCTTATTGGTTACTGTTACATTATCGAGGCTTTTAGGAGCAGCAGCAAGGAAAACAGTATCCATGCGCACCAAGGTATTCGCCTTAGGCGATACCGGCAGCATTACGCTTTCATAGCCCGTGGAAGACACAGCGACCAGGTAATCGCCGGAGCTGATTGCTTCGAATGCATAACTACCGTTTTTGCCGGTAACCGTAATTTTCTTTACCGCTGAATCTTTTGCCTGTAGCAACGATACCGTGGCTGCCTCCAAAACACCGTGACGGCCATCGGCCACTACCCCGTTAATGCTAATACCTGTTTGCGCAAATGCGGTAAATGACGTATAAAGTGTGATTAAAACAACTGCTAACTTTTTCATGATTTTCTATTTACAACACAAACCTATTTAGCGATTGCCGCGGTTTTTTGTAAATGATGCCATGTAAAAAAAGTCTGCTGTGAAATGGGAAAATTAAGCGCAGAAGAAAACTATCTGCCAGTTGTAAAATCATAAAAAACAAGTTACCTGCTGCCCGTTGCCGGTGTTCACCTGCCTGAAATATCTGTAGAACCTGTAACTGACAACCCGCGGCAAATTCATTAATCTACCCTTTGCAAAGGCTGACCGGGCATATTAAATCCTGCATTAACTATTTACCTATCGACCTTTTGACTTACCGGCTCCTTCCCTTCTCAAACTTCATCCGCATCATAAAATCTCTGTCCAGTTTGTACTGCTGGTTGTTTTTCATAGTATAGGTAAACAATCTTTTGATGTCGGGATCTGCCAGCAGGTTCTCCATAACACTATTGACTGTCACCATAAAATCCCATCGTTGTTTGCGGTGTCCGCACTTCTGAAAAAATATTGTTATGCTCGCTTTTTAGGTTGTCTGCTGCATTTTATTCCCCTCCAATTGCCACAACATTTACGGTATAGTTGGGCACAAGCGTAGCGTTTCGCGGATTGCTTACAAACAGTGATGCTCCCGTGGTGGTAACATTGGCTATCGTCATAATTAATTCTGC
>JBKJNG010000547.1:0-6106 GCA_046596065.1 Phnomibacter sp.
TGTATGTGTATGATTTCATTCATAAATACCATGCGTTGGGTATAGAACAATTTTTTTGTACTGATATAGCAAAAGATGGAATGATGGAAGGCCCGTCGACAGAACTGTATAAAACTATTTTGAAAGAATGCCCCGGAATACAATTAACGGCAAGCGGTGGTGTAAGCAAAATGGATGATCTGTTTGAGCTGAAAGAGGCCGGTTGTGTTGCAGCCATTGTTGGCAAGGCTATTTATGAAGGAAACATTTCTGTTAATGACCTTAAGCAATTTGCCTTATGACCAATTTTGGAAACCTAACAAAACGCATTATACCATGTCTTGATATTAAAAATGGTCGTACGGTAAAGGGCGTCAACTTTATGAATATCCGCGATGCCGGCGACCCGGTTGAACTGGCGCAGCAATATGCTGTTGATGGCGCTGATGAATTGGTTTTTCTCGACATCACGGCCACAAATGAAGAGCGCAGAACCTTTGCTGACCTTGTGCTCCAAATAGCAAAACATATCAATATTCCATTTACCGTGGGTGGCGGCATTAGCAGCATTGCTGATGCATCAAGATTGCTGGAAGCCGGCGCCGATAAGGTTTCCATTAATTCATCGGCGGTAAAAAGGCCGGGATTGGTGGATGACCTTGCCCGTGAATTCGGCAACCAATTTGTGGTAGTGGCAATTGATACGAAAGAGACTTTTAGGCCTTCGGAACACTTCGACAAGCTCAGTGTGACATCCACTCACCACTTACGATTCACGACTCATGTTGTTCATACGCATGGTGGAAGCAAACCGACTGAGTTACAAACCGTAGCCTGGGCATCTGAAGTGTACAATAGGGGTGCGGGAGAAATTTTACTGACGAGTATGAATACTGATGGCGCAAAGAATGGTTTTGCTATTGGTATAACGAAACAGGTGGTGGATGCAATCAATATTCCGGTGATTGCCTCAGGTGGTGCTGGCAAAATGGAACATTTTAAAGAAGTTTTTGAATTTAGTGGTGCCGATGCAGGGCTTGCAGCCAGTATCTTTCACTTTGGGGAAATACCGGTTCCGGTGCTTAAAAAATACCTGCTCGATCAAAAGATCCCAATTAGAATTTAAAATTTTAGTCTTGTACGTATAACTTTTTTATATTTGTCGTATAAAAATGTTTATGGATGCTAAAGTCACCTTAAGTTTTAATGCCACCGTTATAGACAAGGCAAAGCAATACGCTGAAGAACAGGGTTTAAGCCTCAGCCGGCTTACCGAAATATTACTTCGGAGGCTTACCTTTAGTGGCTACACTAACCTCGAAGATTTTCCTGTTTCAAAGTGGGTAGATACCCTGGCAGAAGGCGAAGCAGAATATATAACAAATCCTAAAAGCAATAAAAAGCTTAAGGCTGAGTTTCACGAAAGAAAAAAACACGCGTAATGCGGGTGTACCTGGACGCGAAAGTGATTATATCGGTATTAAACAAAGAATATCCGCTGTTTACTTATACAGCAAGATTACTTAGTTTAGCAAACGATAAAAGGTTTACCTTGGTCACATCGTCGTTGTGCCTGGCCATATCGTTTTATTTTTCCGAAAAGAAACATGGCTCAGCTGTTGCAAAAAACAAACTCTCACTACTTACACAGCATATTGAAATAATTGATTGCGGCGAAAAGGAGGCACTTGCGGCAATCAACAATGTAAAAGTGGTTGATTTTGAAGATGGGTTACAATACTATTCCGCAGTAAATGCCAAATGCTCATGCATTGTAAGTGCAGATCTGAATGGCTTTTATTATTCAGAAATTGAAGTACTTGAACCTGAAATTTTTTTAAGAAAATATCTAAATTAAAAAGTTATGACATGGTTCTTAGGGTTTTTACTAACTATCGGTATTTTAATTTTTAGCGTTATCAAGGGCACGGAGATGACCAAAAAACGCAAACAGGCAGAAAAAGACAAACAATGGAATGATCAGCTTGAAAGCCTGCTGCAGTCCTTAAAAAAGAGTTAATAATGCAGATTGATTTTGGTAAGTATTCAGATGGACTAGTGCCAGTTATTGTTCAGGATCATACTACAGAAAAGGTTTTAATGTTAGGCTTCATGAATGAAGCTGCATTGGCTCAAACCCATGCTACCGGAAAGGTTACATTTTTTAGCAGAAGCAAACAACGTCTGTGGACAAAAGGGGAAACCTCGGGCAATTTTTTAATGCTCAAGCATATTATTAGTGATTGTGACAACGATACTTTGCTAGTGAAAGCACAGCCTATTGGACCAACTTGCCACACCGGTGCCGATACTTGTTTTAATGAAAAAAATATTCATAACAATTCAATCGGGGAAGAATTGATATTTCTTTCGCAGCTTGAAAATGTTATAACAAATAGAAAAAACAATCCAACAGAAAAATCATACACAGCAAGTTTATTTGCAAATGGAATTAATAAAATTGCCCAGAAAGTAGGAGAAGAAGCTATTGAAATTGTAATTGAAGCAAAAGATAATAACGATGAATTATTTTTAGGCGAAGCTGCCGACTTAATGTTTCACTACCTGATTTTATTACAGGCCAAAGGATTTACTTTAAAAGATGTAACCAGCGTTTTGCAGCAGCGACACAAGTGATATAGCAATTATAAAGTCATTAATTATTTCAGCCCGTTATTTATTTAACGGGCTGTTTTATTTTGGTTACAATAAAGGAAAAATTGAAAAGATGCTGACTGAAAAACAAAAAAAATTCTCAAGGGCGATTTGTATGATGCGTCGGATAAAATACTGGTGAATGAACGATTGTAAGTAAGGCTATTGCTGAAGCAGTTTAACCATTCATTGCCTGAACAAACAGCATTTAGTTTTGAATTATAGAAGCAATATTGTGGTGGTAGATAAAGTGTATTTTAATTTCAATTTCGTCTGGTTCGAAAAATGGGGTGCCAATTGAAGATTATGTTTGGGATTGGTGGCGGAATTATCATTTGTCCCGGTGTAACTATTTGGGCCGTTCAATAATTGGTGCCGGAAGCGTGGTTACAAAAAATATTCCAGCCGATGTTGTGGCTGCCCGCAATCCATGCAGGGTGATAAAAAAGCTGGTAAAATAAAAACAAGTCCCGGTTATTTCATCCCAACCATTGCGTATTGACAAACCAGTGCTGGTATGTTCAGGACTGGAAAAACAGGTTAATCCTAAATCCTTTGCATCAATTTAAAAGGCAACCTTAAGATAGATTTTAGTAAACCGAATATGCCACCTACCGCAATACCGAGTATCCGGAAAGGGAGTGTTATCAGCCAGATAATGGGATAGAGAACCAACGCCAAAATAGCCAATGGCCAGCAAAATATCAACAGAATGATCCAGGCGATGAATGTAAGCATGCAATAAAGTTAATTACTGCTGAAACGCCGGACGAATCAAATACATGAGTGGTTAAAAAGGAGTGTATTTGTTGAGATATTCAAAATATAGGTTGCCAGCTATTTGTGCCTAACTCCTGGCGGTAAACCCTCGTTGAAATATTTATTAGTTGGGAAAATAATGGTATTAACTCTACGCAATAGTGGGTATTTCTAGCCATTTGTTTTGTTTGGTCAAAGATTTTTGCGGGTAAGTTTTTTAGCGTTGTTATAAATAAATCATCATGAAAATCAAAGCAAACCGGGTAATCAGGCTGTTTTGTTTTTATTCTGAACATTCAAACATTCTGGTACTGTCTGCATTCATTAAGTCCAAAAAGCCTACTTTCATTGCTTAAATGGTTGTGCTGTTAAATGCAATTACAAGGTTTCCTTCATAGCCGTTTAATGACTTCTCCATTACTTATTAAATTTAAACAATCACCGTCCTCAAAAGCAGGATTTCTTTATTATCACTATGCCGGAAACAAATACCTACGACGCAATTGTAATTGGATCGGGAATTAGCGGTGGATGGGCCGCAAAAGAGCTGTGTGAAAAAGGCCTGAAAACACTGGTGCTGGAACGCGGCCGAATGGTAGAACATCTCAAGGATTATCCCACCACCAACATGGATCCTTGGGAGTTCAAACATCGCCTGCAACTGCCCCAAATAAAGCGCGAAAACCCGGTGGTTGGCCGCTGCTATGCTTTTGATGAAGGAACCCAACATTTTTTTGTAAAAGACAACGAGCATCCCTATGTGCAGGAGAAACCATACGACTGGATTCGTGGCTACCAGGTGGGAGGTAAATCGCTTATTTGGGCCCGCCAAACCCAGCGCTGGAGCAAATACGATTTTGAAGGCCCGGCCCGCGATGGTTATGCGGTAGACTGGCCTGTTCGTTACAACGACCTGGCACCCTGGTATAGCTATGTAGAAAAGTTTGTTGGTATAAGCGGCGACAGGGACGGCGTGGAAACTTTACCCGACGGAGAGTTTCTTCCTGCCTTTGAAATGAACTGCGTGGACAAAGAGATTCAACAAAGAATTAAGGCGGCTTATAAAGATCGCCACGTAGTGCAGGGACGCTGTGCGCATCTTACACAACCGCGAGAAATACACCTGCAACAGGGCAGGGGCAAATGCCAGGCAAGAAATATCTGCTACCGTGGCTGTCCGTTCGGTGGCTATTTTAGCAGCAACTCCTCCACCTTGCCCACTGCAGCCAAAACAGGCAACCTCACCATCCGCCCCTACAGTGTGGTACATTCCATCATTTACGATGAAAAAAAACAAAAGGCAACCGGCGTTCGGGTTATTGATGCTGAGACCAATAAGGCTACCGAATTTTTTGCAAAGATCATTTTCGTAAATGCGGCCTGTCTCAATACAAATCTTATCCTGCTTAACTCCACTTCTTCCAGGTTTCCAAACGGACTTGGTAATGATAGCGGAGTGCTTGGTAAATATGTGGCCTTCCACAATTATCGTGGCACAGTAGGCGCCAGTTTCGAGGGCTTTGAAGACAAGTACTATTATGGCCGCAAACCAACGGCAGCCATGATGCCCAATTTTCGCAATGTACACAAACAGGAAACTGATTTTTTGCGTGGTTACATGGTATTTTACAGTACTTCGCGCCGCGGTTGGTACGATGGCTTTGGCAAGGAAGGAATTGGTGCAACATTTAAAGACTCATTAACAGAACCGGGTGGCTGGGATGTGTCGATGATGATGCAGGGCGAAACAATTCCTATCGAAAAAAATCATGTGCGTTTGCATTCCGATCTTAAAGACAAATGGGGAATTCCGCAATTGGTTGCCAGCATTGATTATACCGATAACGATGAAAAGTTGCTCAGTGACTTTTTAACAACAGCGCAGGAAATGCTGGAAAAAGCCGGATGCAAAAACATGACGCCGGCCGACAGTAAGCAAGCTCCTGGTTTGGATATTCACGAAATGGGTGGCTGCCGCATGGGCAGCGATCCAAAGACTTCTATGCTAAATAAATGGAACCAGTTACACCATTGTAAAAACGTATTTGTTACCGATGGTGCTGGCATGACTTCCACCAGTACACAAAATCCTTCGCTTACTTTTATGGCATTTACTGCAAGAGCAGCCAATTATGCCGTGGAGGAATTGAAGAAGGGGAATTTGTAAATGAGCCTTACATTCACTCCGCTATACAAAACAGGAAATGGTTCTTCCTGTACCAACCGCTCTATTAGCTGGGGGCGCCTGTAAATAATCACCTAGCAGTTTAAGTTCATTAAAAATAGTTTGGTTTATTATTATAAAATTTAATATCTACCATGCGAGCGATGGCGCTCGGCACAGTGGCAAATTATTACTTATCGTCCCTTTTGCAAATGTTAACGCATGAAATTACAAAATCAAATAACTGGGTGCAACAACTTGTACTGATTTAGCTGCAGGCCACACCCCTGTCCTGTAGCCTAGTTATTCGTTAACAAATCAATTACCCTGTAATTAATGTTATACGCGATTCTTCCTATTTTTTGAGCATTTAGAATGCTTGCCTGCGATAAATTTTTCTTCACGGAATGAGGGCGTTTGATAAATCATTTTATATGTCATTCAACATGTAAAGACATTATTCATTCTTTGTAATCACGTAATTGCCATATCCGGCGCACAAAAAATCCGGTGGCAAAATACCCACCGGAATTTGTGCTCAGTTTAGCT
>JBKJNG010000010.1:0-4072 GCA_046596065.1 Phnomibacter sp.
CATCAAGGCTGTCAAACCTGCTGAGATTAGTATTTCTTTGCTTAATTCGTTCTGAAGCAGTTGCTACATCTATATCAAAATAAAAAACATAGTCTGTTTTGAAATAAAATTTCGAAAGCTGATCTTTTATTCCTTCATAAGATTTAAGCTTGAATATGGTTGCAGACCACAGTTCCTGAATTATCCATTGTTCCAATAATACCACGTTAACATTGTGCGTATTCAAGTATTTTTTTAAGGTGATGTCAAATATTGTTAATCGCACATAGCGGTAAATTGAGTTCACACTATATATTCCATTATGAGCCATCACAATTATATAGTGTAAAAAAACAGGAGTTCTGAAAAGCAATGCCTGAATTGCTATTAAAACTTTCTGGAGACCGCTCAATTCCTTCAGATATATTTTAAGATCTCTTAAAGTGAATACTGTTTGACCTTTGTTCGCAAGATATTCAGCAAAGTGCCTACAACTGGTGGTTTTGCCTGCACCAGGAGGTCCTGCGAATTCTATTACAATGGCTTTTTGCTTCATTTCAAACCAGATTTGAGTAAAGAGATGGTTACTTTTATTTGGAAATCATGGGTAAACTTCCCAAATCTTTTTCTTTACTTCTGACAGAACTACATCAAAGGGTTGAGCAGCATCAACAGTAACAACTTCGCAATTTCTAAATTGAATTTTTTTAACTCCCTCAATTTTTTTCTTCAAACTCTCTATCGGAGTTTCGTTTGGTTTTCTTGCTTCCACAATGCTTGCCTCAGCAATTAATTTGAATAAAACGTCAGGAGGATTATTCTCCGCCTTAGCATATATTTTAGCTTCTAATGATGACAAGGCTTTAAAAATTGGATTTTTGGATTTAGCAAGATGATTAAGCAAAGGGCCGTCATTATATCCCATTACCTGGTTTTGCGGAAACCGATCACATATCACCAGCATTCCTTTATTTTTGGCCGTTTTCATTAATTTAAAATTCCTCCTCTTTTCGTTTGCCACTAAAAAAGCCATCAGGCATTTATAACTGTTTGCGATAAAGCCATTCTTCTTTTCAGCGCTAGTTTGTTTTACTTTTAAATCAATATGATTTGTTGTTGGCGTTGTGTCGAGTTTCCCTTTTGCATTTAGCAACATTTTTCTCGAAAACGAAATTCTACCATCCCCCCTGCCAAAGTAGATACGGTAAACATCCAGTTTGTTACTAAACGTAGCTTTCAAATTTTTAATTACTGAAGATTTCCCAGAACCATCGGCGCCAATTACAGCGATAATTAAACCACCTCTTGGATTAATACGATGTGATAAAATCGGACGATTTAGAAAGCTGGCAGTTTTTTTATAAACCTTTACGGATACTTCACGATACCACCTGAGTATTAATGCTTTTGGGGCAGAATATAGTCTGTATTTTTTGTATTCTTTTTTTATCAAACCAGACAATTTCAACATCTCACGGCGGTCAAATTTGCCTGTTATAAAGCCATAAACTGGTTCGTAGTTGTCGAAAATGTTTTGAAGTATAGATTTTAATTCCAGATCTGAGGTTCTCTCCTTCAACCAATTGTATTCTTTTAAAATATTCCCTGAATATTGTATCTTATTTTTAAGATACATCCTTAAAATATCTCTGTTTCTTAGCTTAAGAGACTCCCGAATCCAAAGAAGGACCAACTCAAAAGAAGGATTGATTGTATATATACCATAAGTCTCGTCAAAAACACGGCTCGTTAGAATGTTATCTTCAAAATCCAACTGGTAACTTTTTAGAAAAGGTTCCCCTAGCGTTAGTCTAAAATGTGTGTGGAGGTGAACAACTTTACCAGACCCCTGATCTAGGCCAATATAATCTTCAATGTCTCTATATTGTTTTTGCTTTATGGAATTGAACTTTTTAAAACCAAGTTTTTTTAAAAGCAACTCCAATATGTGTTTTTGCTTTTCATCAAATAGAACATCAAGATCCGTATCGCCCGTCATAGAAGCATCAAGGTGCTCGTTACTTTTCCAATGACAATAGGAAATATCTTCCCTATGAAATGCGTTAAGCAGATCTTCAATTAGGTCTAGACTAACTGAATTCTTAGCGGAACCAGTAATATTTAATGGTGTTGATATTTCGTTTATAATCTCATTCATGCTGCCAGGTCCGATATTGGTTCTGGCGTTTGAACAGGCAGTTTTTTGGCCCGTTTTAAAACCAGTTTATTTATTAATTTTTTTTGCTCATCACTTATAAAAAAAGAAGGAAATTTCCACACACCCAAAAAAAGCACTACCCCTACTACAAAAATTGTAACCGACGCTGTTAAGATATCCGATTCACTGTATTTTTTGCATATACTAATTATAACATAGCTAACAATAGCTGTGATAGCACCTATTTGCACTCCCTGCTGATGTGTTTTAAATAGATCCATCCAGCTTATACCGGTCAAATGTTTACTTAGATCAGCCATCATAAAAAAATTCAACACGAGGGATATCGAAACCCCAATTGCTACCCCGCTAAGTCCCCAAAAGTGACCTATATAAGAAAATATTATTACAGCTGCAGCATATATTAGTTGCCGCCATGCTCTTTTATATACTGCTCCTGTACCTCTTGCAAGCGAATCGCTCATTTTATAACTCATTCTAAAAAGCAGACTTGCCGCCAAAATTCGAAACGGCATTGTGACTTCTATCCATTTTGGACCAAGTAAAATCATTATAATCTCCGGTGCTAACAGCACAAAAATTACACTAATTGGAATGGCCACAATACCAATAATACCAGTTCCGGTTAAATATGCCTTTGACAGCCTTTGCTTATCGTCCTGCACTTTTGACATTGCAGGAAATAGTACTTTATCCAGCGCATTACCAAAAAGTCCTGCCGGCATTGCCATAAACTGGTAGGCTCTTCCATACATACCAAGAGCACTTGCACCCATCGTTCTACCTATCACAAGATTATCACCCTGTAGTGCCATGAAATTTCCAATTTTTGCAATTGTAAAACCGCCGCCGTAATGCATTAATTCTTTAAAAGCATCTTTATCAAATCCAGGACGTTTTGAAAATGGTTGTACAATCATTATATAAACAAAATTCAGGAACGCCTGACATATGTTTGCTACCACCAAAGCCCAAACACCCCACCCAAGATAGCCTAGTAAAATACCAACTGCACCGTAACCGATAGCATATGACAGTACTTCACCAGTAGCAATAACTTTAAACTTCATATTCCGCTGCAATTGCGCCTGTCCCACAATTGTCATAGAGTCAATGAAAAATACCACCGAGATTGTCCTTAGTACCGGGGTTAATCCCTCCATTTTAAAAATTGATTCCAGACCAGGTGCAACCAATGTCAACAGCGCTGCAAAAAAAAGGCCAATCAATAAGGAAAGCGTAAATCCTGTAGTTAAATGCCGAACCTCAAGTTCTTTCCGCTGTACAATGGCAGGGCCAACCCCCATTTGCGAAAACAACTTCGAAAATTCTATTATAATTACCGCAATACCCATTAATCCAAATTCCTTTGGGCTTATAATTCTGGCTAGTATTGCGAGAACTCCAATTTTTAGAGTAACTTGAATAATGCTGGAAAAAATAAGATAAAGGATGCCTGAAAATGTTTTATTCGCCAGTTGGTTTTTTTGATCCATTTAAAACTTGATTAATCGCTTAACTCTTCCAATACCTGTTTTTACCTATTAAATAAAATACTAAACTCACAGTATATTTCACTCAGATATTAATACTAAAATTGAGCATGTCACTTAGCATAATTTTCAATCAGTTCCTCAACTGAATAAAAATCCCGATACCATTTTGTAAATTTATTTATCCCTTCCTGAATTGAAGTTTCAGGATTATAATTAAAATCGTTCGCTAAATCATCTATATCAGCCCATGTTGATTCTATGTCTCCAGGTTGCATACCTTTCATTTCAATAATTGCCTTCTTGCCAAGGTTGTTTTCAATCTCCTTTATAAAACTCATAAGTTCAACAGGCTTATTATTACCTATGTTATACAAATTGTAAGGAACTGATGAACAAGATGGATCAGGCTGCTTGCCAT
>JBKJNG010000142.1:0-5248 GCA_046596065.1 Phnomibacter sp.
GTGTCAATTGTTTCCGGTGTGCTGAGTGCCTGTTTCAATTTTGGACTGGAAGCCGGTAAACCCATGGCAGAATTAGCCAATCAAATATGGAAAGCGGCAAACCCCGGCGACGGAGAATTTCTCTATCAAAACAATGTAACTTACGTGGTGGTTCTCTGGGGTGGCTTAACAACCAATTTCATTTGGTGTATGATCTTAAATGCACGCAACAAAACCTTTGGTGATTATACTAATAAGAAAACACCCCTGTTAAGAAATTACGTGTTCTCTGCATTGGCAGGAACAACCTGGTTCCTCCAGTTCTTTTTCTATGGCATGGGCGAAAGCAAGCTGGGCAACGGTCCCAGCTCATGGATTCTGCATATGGCGTTTATCATTTTAGTAGCCAACATGTGGGGGCTGGTATTAAAAGAATGGAAAGGCGTAAATCAGAAAACAAAAACCACAATTATCGCTGGCATCATCATGATCATACTTTCTGTATTAATAGTGGGGTATGGGAATGCACTGAAGCCGTGAGTAAATGTGATAAATACGAGAATGTGAAAGTGTGAAAATTAAAATACAAAATACAGTTTGTGAACCAGCATTCGTAAAACTAATCATCCCGGTTGTGTCACTCACTTGTACTTTTTCAGCTATGATCAACACGTTTCTAATGTAACACTCAAGCGCTGATTGCAATCAAAAAGATCAAATAAAATCTCAAAATCTCAAAATTCCGAAATCATAAAATCAGAAATAATGAACAATATTGAAAACATTTCATCAGGCTCAAACCCAGGCACCCCTTCAGGGGACGGGAGTTTCAAACACGTTAGCTACTTATGGAACGAGGCAAATGCAGCAGCATTAGCCGGTGATGAAGTTGCATTATTAATTTATCGCTCCAATTTGCTCGGCGCCGATCTCCGGTTAACCAACTACGGTGGTGGCAACACTTCCTGCAAAGCAATGGCTAAAGATCCGCTTACAGGTGCCGAAACAGAAGTGATGTGGGTAAAAGGTTCCGGTGGCGATATCGGCACTTTAAAAAAGAGCGGCCTCGCGGCTTTGTATGTTGATCGTTTGCGTAGTTTGAAAAATGTGTACCGCGGTCTTGAGTTTGAAGATGAGATGGTTGAATTATTCAATCATTGCATTTACGATCTTGCATCAAAAGCACCTTCTATCGATACACCTTTACATGGTTTTCTTCCCTTCAAACATATCGATCATTTGCATCCCGATGCTGCCATTGCTATAGCTGCAGCAAAAGACGGAAAAAAGATTACACAGGAGTTATTTAACGGCACTATTGGATGGGTTGAATGGCAGAAACCAGGCTTCGAATTAGGTCTCATGTTAAAACAATGCCTCGACGAAAATCCTGGTATCCGTGGTATTATGCTGGGCTCTCATGGCTTATTTACCTGGGGCGATACTGCTTATGAAAGTTATATCAATACCCTGGAAGTAGTAGAACGCTGCGCTGAATACCTGGAGGAAAATTATGGCAAAAAAGGCCCAATCTTCGGCGGTGAAAAGTTAGCTTCATTACCAAAAGAAGAAAGACTGGATAAGGCAGCAACGCTTGCGCCAATTCTTCGCGGCTTTTGTTCTTCACAAACAAAAATGATCGGTCATTTTACAGATGATGATCGTGTGTTACAATTCATTAATTCAAATGATCTGGATCGCCTTGCACCGCTTGGTACAAGTTGTCCCGATCATTTTCTTCGTACAAAAATTTCACCGCTGGTTTTAAACTTAGCTACGGATGAAAATGTAGGCGATACCGCTGCCATTAAAGAAAAAATTTCACCGCTGTTTGATGCTTACAGAAAAATGTATGCAGATTATTACAACACCTGCAAACATGCCAACAGTCCTGCCATCCGCGATGCAAATCCCGTGGTTATTATATATCCAGGCGTGGGTATGTTCACCTTTGCGAAAGATAAACAAACAGCCCGTGTTGCGGCCGAATTTTATACCAACGCCATCAACGTAATGAAAGGCGCTGAAGCGGTAAGCGAATACACATCTTTGCCACGGCAGGAAGCTTTCAATATTGAATATTGGTTACTGGAAGAAGCTAAGTTGCAGCGCATGCCAAAACCAAAATCATTAAGCGGAAGAATCGCTTTGGTTACCGGTAGTGCAGGTGGCATTGGCAAAGCAATCGCTAAAAAGTTTGCAGCAGAAGGTGCCTGTGTCATCATCAACGATATCAACCAGGAAAGACTCGATGCTGCGGTTGCTGAATTTCAAAAACAGTTCGGAAAAGATGTGGTTTCGTCCGTAATTCTTGATGTAACAAATAACGACACTATTGAGTCTGCTTTGAAAGCTGCGGCACTTGCCTTTGGTGGAGTTGATTTGATTGTAAACAATGCAGGCATCAGTATTTCAAAATCAATTACCGATCATTCTATTGCTGATTGGGACAGGTTATATGATATTCTTGTAAAAGGACAATTTCTTGTTTCTAAAGTGGCAGTTGAAGTAATGCGCAAGCAGGGTACTGGCGGTGATATCATCAATATTGTTTCCAAAAATTCTGTAGTTGCTGGTCCGAACAATGCAGGTTATGGTTCTGCAAAAGCAGCGCAGGCACATCTCACAAGGTTACTCGCAGCGGAATTGGGTGGCGATAAAATTCGTGTCAACACGGTTAATCCTGATGCGGTAATTGCAGACTCAAATATTTGGGCCGGCGGCTGGGCTGAAGGACGTGCAAAAGCTTATGGCATTACTGTTGAAGAATTGCCAGCTTATTATGCAAAACGTACCTTGATGAACGAAATGATTTTGCCGGATGATATTGCCAATGCATGTTTTGCATTTGCAGGTGGATTACTGAATAAATCAACCGGTAATATTTTAAATGTGGATGGCGGCGTAGCGGCAGGCTTTGTAAGGTAGAGACGTCATGCGTATTAACGTAGAGACGTTGCATGCAACGTCTCTACCCGCACAACAATTTTCATTTATTTAAACAACGATTGACATGACCATAGAAAAAAATATTATTGAATCGTTCAACGAATCATTATTAAAAATACACAGAAATAAGTTTCAGTTTGCCGTTACGGAAATTGAAAATGCCGAAAATATTATACAAAAATTAATCGAATTCCAGGTCGCTATTCCGAGCTGGGCGCTCGGCACGGGCGGCACAAGATTTGGTCGTTTTCCGGGTGGTGGCGAGCCGCGCAATCTGGAAGAAAAGATTGAAGACATTGGCCTGCTGCATAAATTAAACGCTTCAAGTGGTGCTATCTCATTACATATTCCGTGGGATATTCCTGAGAATCCAGCCCATATAAAATCGTTGGCTGCCATGCATGGTTTGCAGTTCGATGCTATGAACTCCAATACTTTCCAGGATCAGCCGGGACAGGGGTTGACTTACAAATTTGGTTCGTTGCAAAACGTGAATAAAGCCATTCGCCAACAAGCCATCGATCACAATATTGAAGTTATTCAACAGGGTATCGAACTCGGTTCAAAATCATTAACCGTTTGGTTAAGCGATGGTTCCTGTTTTCCCGGACAGTTAAGCTTTCGGGAGGCATTTCAAAATACATTGGAAGGTCTAAAAGAAATCTACGCCGCATTGCCGGCCGACTGGAAAATGTTTGTGGAGTACAAAGCCTTTGAACCAAATTTTTATTCTACCACGGTAGGTGATTGGGGACAATCATTATTGTATGCAAGTAAACTTGGCGAAAAGTCTTATACACTTGTCGATCTTGGGCATCATTTGCCCAATGCAAATATCGAACAGATCGTCGCCTTGTTACTAATGGAAGGAAAGCTTGGTGGTTTCCATTTCAACGATTCGAAATATGGTGATGATGATCTTACGGTTGGCAGCATTAAACCATATCAACTATTCCTGATTTTTAATGAGTTGATTGAAGGCATGGATGCAAAAGGCATGAACCATGCAACGGATTTGGGCTGGATGATTGATGCATCGCATAATGTAAAAGATCCGCTGGAAGATTTATTACAATCTGTTGAAGCCATCATGATTTCTTATGCACAATCTTTGCTGGTTGATCGTAAAGCGCTGGTTGCTGCACAGCAAAATAATGATGTGGTTACCGCGCAGGAAATATTGCAAACTGCCTTCCGTACCGATGTGCGTGCTATAGTTGCGGAAGCAAGGTTACGCAGTGGTGCGGCATTAAATCCATTGCAGTTGTACCGGCAATTGAAAGTTAGAGAGGACCTGGTTAAAACACGTGGTGCTAAAACGGTGGCAACAGGATTGTAAACCCCTAACCCCTAAAGGGGAATTAAAAAATACATTGATGATATAGTGCTGCAATGATTGGTTGTACAAATAATTGTTTAATTGAAATAAAGAATCTCCTTTAGGGGGAAGGGTATCATGAAAATCCCGGTAATAGCAATCTTCGACGTTGGTAAAACAAACAAGAAATTATTCCTGTTTGATGAAGATTATAAAATAGTTTTCGAACGTTCAGCGAAGTTTATTGAGACCGTTGATGAAGATGGCGACAGCTGCGAAAATCTTGAAAGTTTAAGACTATCAGTATTCGATTCACTGAGGGAAGTATTCAGGTTAAAACAGTATGATATAAAGGCAATCAATTTTTCATCCTATGGGGCCAGCTTTGTTTATTTGGATGAAGCAGGAAATGCCATTGCGCCTTTATACAATTATTTAAAAACATACGCGGAGGCTTTACAAAAACAATTTTACGATACATACGGCGGTGAAGAAGAATTTAGTTACCGCACGGCTTCGCCCGTATTGGGTAACCTTAATTCCGGTATGCAGTTATATCGCATGAAATATGAAAAGCCGGATGTATTTAACCGGATTAAATATGCCCTGCATCTGCCGCAATATTTAAGCTTTTTATTATCAGGTACCGCATGTTCGGATATTACCAGTATTGGTTGCCATACCAATCTCTGGGACTTTCCAAAAAACGATTATCACGAGTGGGTTAAGCAGGAAGGAATCATTGATAAATTAGCGCCGCTGTATGCATGCAACGAAGTGTTGCCTACGGTATTTGGCAATAATTATGTAGTTGGTGTTGGCCTGCACGATAGTTCCGCAGCGCTTATCCCGTACCTCGTAAATTTTCATGATCCTTTTATTTTAATATCAACCGGTACCTGGTGTATTTCTTTAAATCCCTTTAATCATTCGCCATTAACAAAAGAGGAATTAAAGAATGACTGTCTTTGTTACATGAGTTATGAAGGTAGGCCGGTGAAG
>JBKJNG010000297.1:0-4801 GCA_046596065.1 Phnomibacter sp.
TGAATGTCCTGTCACTTGAAGGTAAACGAAATTTCGTTTTAGGGTTGCGTACAGCTACCGATTTGCGAAGCTTGACCAGCTTGCCCCTTACGGAGAAGTTCGGAAACAAGAATGTAAGCAAAGTTAGTAAGGAATTGAGGAGGTTGACTTTGGCCATAAGTAAGCAACCAAGATATATGAACCAACAGCATTTCTGAGGAAATCGGGCATACAGCAGCTGAGTATAGAACCGCAGTTGCATGGCTGCGGGATGGAGCGGTTAGCCCGGACCGAAGGGAGGACTAAGAGTGACAGCCCGAACAACTGCCGGGTGATTTTCTAAAGCCGATAGCCCCAAATTGCATTCAATTATACCGCTATAAAAAATCCCGGAGAATATTTCCGGGACTTTTTGTTTCGCACTCATGACATATCTAACTCACAGTTCTTAATTCTTTGCGGTTTTATCGTTCGTAATAAGGTCGTTCATGATTTTTGCAGTTTCATCGAGGTACATATCGTTCTTCAGGCCTTTTAGCCATGCACGGAAACGTTCACCTTTTTCTTTATCCATTTTCACAATCCGGTCATCATCCAGTTTCATGAAATTGATGTTCATAGGATCTTTCAAGGTTTGAAGTTTTTCGTTTTGTTTTACAGCAGCACGAATTTTCTTCTGCATATCCTGGTAACCTGTCAAATTCAAACTCCATTCATTTTTGGAAACATTGCTTAACCACTCGGCATTTTTACGGATGGTTTGAAAAGCCGTATCCAAGTCGACTTTTACCTGGAATTGCTTTTCTACGGCAGCATATTGATCCGCGTTTGGCCATGGTTTAAACGGTGCTGTCGCAATTTCATCCCACGGTAAAGCGTTGGGGTCATTTTTTTCTTTTGAATCGCTAAACTCATAATTATCAGGTAAAATTACATTTGGCGTGATTCCTTTTAACTGGTTTGAACCTCCATTAATGCGGTAGAATTTTTGGATGGTAAGTTTTAATGAACCAAGCTCGGAGCCGCTGGAAGGCATCAAACCGTTACCTGCATCTAGACTAACATTGCGCTGCACAGTTCCTTTACCATAACTCTGCGTGCCAATGATTATTCCACGGCCATAATCCTGGATGGCAGCTGCAAAAATTTCGGAAGCAGAAGCACTGAATTCATTGATCATAACTGCTAATGGACCGCTGTACAATACCGATTTGTCCTTATCGCGGTAAACACTCGCTTCACCGTAACGGTCTTTTACCTGTACAACAGGACCATCTTCAATAAACAGGCCTACCATCTTAATTACATCTGGCAGAGAACCACCGCCATTATAACGCAGGTCCATAATAATGCCATCAACATTTTCCGCTTTCAATTTAATAATCTCGTTGGCAACGTCACGGGCGCAATTGGCCCCATTTGGATTTTCAAAATCGGCGTAAAAATCGGGCAGGTAGATATAACCGATTTTACGATTGTCTTTATTAACGATGGCACTTCTTGCAAAGGCTTCCTCCTGCACAATTTCATCCCTGATTAAAGAAAAGGTTTTAATAGTACCATCAGTTTTCTTAAGCGTAAGTCTTACCTCCGTTCCTTTTTTCCCTTTGATAAGTTTTACCGCATCTGATAACTCCATACCGGTAATATCAACCGGCTCGGCATTACCCTGTCCAACTTTCATAATTATATCGTTCACCTGAACTTCGCCACTTTTTTGGGCGGGGCTACCCGTTATTAAGGCTACTATTTTTATATTGCCGTCGTTTTCCTGTAGTTGGGCGCCAATACCAAAGAAGTGGCCGCTCATCATTTCATCAAACGATCTTTTTTCTACCGGTGGAAAAAACTCGGTATGCGGGTCCATGGTTTCCGCAATTGTATTAATGTAAAGGTTGAACTTATCGTCCATCGTAAATTTGGTACGAAGGCGGTTAAAGCTGCGCTCATAAATTTTACGCACCCGGTCCCTGCTTTCACGTTCAAGGGTAGTATCACCTTTCTTTTCAATCTTAACGGAGTCCTTATTTTTTTCCCTCAGGTCGATGGCTTCAGCGTAACGCTCAAGCACCATGTATTTTAATTTCTTACGCCAAACCTCTTTTAGGTCCGCGTCGTTTTTAGGCCATTTTGCTTTATCACGGTCGAGGTTTACGGTTTCGTTCGTGGTAAAGTCGAAAGGCTTTTCCAGCAAGCTCATCGCAATTTTTGCAGATTCTTCCATCCGTCCCCTATACATGTCTTCCACGGCAGGAACAATTTCCATTTTACCAGTGCGAAGTTCATTGTCTACCTGGTTTTCAAGGGCTTTCAGCTTGTCGATATCAGGCTGCAAAAATATTGTTTTGTCAGGATCAACATCACTGATAAACTTACTAAACACTTGTTTCGAGAATGCGTCATCAAATTTTTTCGGGCTAAAATGCCCTTGTTCCAGCCACTCACCTACCGAGGTAAGGATCTTTTCATATTTGGTTGCTGGTTCACTTTTTTCGTTGCCCCATGATTTTGCAACCAGTAAAACCAAAACTGCAATCACCGGCAGCACAAATGGCATCACTTTCTTATTCAGCATATTTTTAAATATTTTCGACATTAAGACTCAAACCTACTGCAAATTGACAATTTGGCCCGACCGCTTATTGAAATTAACAAAGAGCGCAGTTTATTTTATGAATTGTTTACAGATCAGAACTTAACATGAAAACTTTCAAAACGGTTTACTGGCAGCTGAATTAATTTTTTTACGGCATTTTTCATAGATTGACTGCAATTGGAAGCCGATACCTATATTTGCGCTCCCAAAAAACGGTAGCTGTAGCTCAGCTGGTTAGAGCATCAGATTGTGGTTCTGAGGGTCGTGGGTTCGAGCCCCATCAGTTACCCTGTTTTAATTGTAAAAGGCTGTCCCAATAAAGACAGCCTTTTTTTATTTAAAAGTTTACTATGAGTCCCTGGTTAATAGCACTGCCCTTTATTTCTGCCTTTATACATTGGGTTACTATCTGGATGGCTTTAAAAATGTTGTTTTATCCACGTAAACCAAAACGAATTTTGGGGTTAACCTTTCATGGTGTGTTTCCAAAAAAACAGCAGCAAATAGCCGAGAACCTGGGCCGCATTGTTGGGCACGAATTACTTTCCTTCGACGATATTGAATCTAAAATTACCAACCCGGATAATATCAGCAGCATTTACCCAATGGTTGAAAACCATATCGAACATTTTCTGAATCATAAGCTGAAAGAATCGATGCCAATGATTGCCATGTTTATTGGCGAAAAAACACTTGAGCAGTTTAAGTCGGTTTTTATGGACGAGCTGAAAGATTTGCTGCCCGAATTATTAAAAAGCTATGTTGGGAATCTTAAAAGCCAGCTCGATCTTGAGAAGATTGTTTATGAAAAAGTGGCTGCATTCTCTTCGGACAGGTTGGAAGACATGCTAAATAAGATCCTTACCAAAGAATTTCGTTTTGTAGAAATTATAGGGGCCATCCTTGGTTTCCTGATTGGCCTGTTCCAGGTTGGGCTGAATTTCCTTGCAGTATAAAAATTTTATTGGCTTTCAACCTTTACGTACGCGGTTGCGTTTTGTTAACTGTCACTCTTACGCATGCTTTAAGATTTGTCATCGTCATATGGCTGTAATTGCTTGTTTATTACCTGGCCATATAATTATTAAAAAGTTTTTATACACCGCACTCCACAAAAAAAGTTTATGAGGTCGTTCTATTTTTCATTTCTAATTGTTACGCTATTTTCCAACACAATTGTTGCCCAGCAAATGGGAGGGGGTGCAAGGCCGGGCGGCGGTATGGGGCAATCGGGCCGCTTTTATGGAAAAATAGTTGACGCAGCAACCGGTAAAGGCATTGATGCCTCTTCGGTGCAATTGATCACCGCTAAGTTTGACCCGATAAAAAAGCAACGCAGGGATACTACGATAAATGGCATGCTAACCCAGCCAAACGGTGATTTTACTTTGGAAAATGTTCCTTTTATGGGAGATTACAGGCTAAAGATTACGGCAATTGGTTATAAGGATATTGAACAAAAAATTTCCTTTCTAACTGCTGAAATGCAAAAAAAACTAGCCGACGCTTTTGCAGCTTCCTCCACCGCACAACAAGCGGCACCAAAAGACTCAACAGGTGCTGCACCAAAACCGGCACCACCCAACATGATGGAAATTTTTCGCAAGGCGTTTGGAAGCGATATGGGCAAACTTGCTGGGCTCGCCGATAAAGATCTTGGCAATATAAAGATTGAAGCTGACCCTAAAATGCTGGAAAATGTTACGGTAACCGGTACCCGCAGTATGGTGCTGGCGGTTGATCGTAAAATTTTTAATGTAGATAAAAACCTGGCTTCCAGCGGTTCAACCGCCACAGAAATAATGCGGCAAATACCATCTGTAAACGTGGATATTGACGGAAATGTTACTGTACGAAATGCAACACCAACCATTTTTGTAGATGGCAGGCCTACTACTTTAACACTAGAACAAATTCCTTCAGATGCCATACAAAGTGTTGAGCTTATAACCAACCCTTCTGCCAAGTTTGATGCCAGCGGTGGTGGCGCTGCTATATTGAATATCGTAATGAAAAAGAACCGCAAATCAGGCTATAACGGATCGCTTAGAGCAGGTATCGACAGCCGGGGCAAGCCAAATGTGGGTGGCGACTTCAACTTACGCCAGGGTAAAGTAAACAGTTTTATTTCCGGCATGCTGGGTACGCGTAAAAGCATTAGCAATACTGATATTACAACCGACTATTTTTCCAATGGAATCAATCCGGGTACTACCATCATTCAAA